>DAOMOI010000127.1:0-6241 GCA_035444225.1 Aquamicrobium sp.
CGAGGGCGCGCTGTTCATCGAGCGTTTCGGCGACGTCGTCATCGACAAGGCCGTGGAGTTGCCGCTGTGACCGACGTGCCCCTCGACCGCCGGCTGAACGCCTTCCGTCCCGATCTGGCCGATGCAAGGCTGGAAGGGAAGGTCGTTGCCGACCGTTTCGTTGCGGGCAAGACGGCGCGCGTCGTTGCGCCGGTGCTCGACGTCAGGAGCGCGCCGCGCCTCGACGCCGGCCTCGACACGCAGTTCCTCCTTGGCGACGAGGTCGTCGTGTTCGATGAGGCCGGTGGCTTCGCCTGGGTGCAGGGCGCTCGCGATTCCTATGTCGGCTATGTCGAGACGGCGGGTCTCGCCGCGCCGGGCCTGCCCGCCACCCATGTCGTCGCCGTGCCGCGCACCTTCCTTTATGCCCAAGCCGACATGAAGACGCGCGCAACGGCCGCGCTCTCCCTCGGCAGCCGCGTCCGCGTCGCAGGCAGGGCTACCACGCGGGGCACCGACTATGCCCTCCTCGATACTGGCGAGGCGGTGGTCGCCGCGCATCTGCGGCCCGTCGGGGTGGTCGATGCCGATCCGGTTTCCGCTGCCGAGACGCTGGAGCGCACGCCCTATCTCTGGGGAGGGACGAGCGCTTTCGGCATCGACTGCTCGGGGCTGGTCCAGCTTTCCCTCGCCATGGCCGGCCGGACGGCCCCGCGCGACACCGACATGCAAGGAGCGTCGCTCGGCAGCCCGCTCGCCATCGGCGACGACCTAGCGGGATTGGAGCGCGGCGACCTGGTCTTCTGGAAGGGCCATGTCGCGATCATGCTGGACGGCGGGAATATCATCCACGCCAGCGGTCACGCCATGATGGTGGTCCGCGAAAGGCTCGCCGATGCCGTGGACCGCATCGCCGGCCTCTATGGCCGTCCCGTGGGCTTCCGGCGGCCGTGACGGCTCACGCCGCGCTGCGCGCCGCCAGATAGGCCGGCAGGTCGGCGATGGAATCGAGCACGATGTCGGCCAGCGGCGACAGGCTTTCCAGCGTGCCGGTGCCCGAAAGCACCGCCACCGCCAGCCCCGCCCCGCCGGCGCGCGCCATCTGCAGATCGTGGCGGTTGTCGCCCACCATGGCCAGCTGCGCCGGCTTCAGCCCGGTCAGGTCGCAGAAGGCGTGGATCGTGTCCGGCGCGGGCTTCGGGTTGGCGACCGCGTCGTAGCCGAAGGCGGCGTCGAACATCTGGGCGACGCCGAGCGAAACCAGCGTGCGCTCGGCCCCGCCGGTCGATTCGTTGGTGGCCACGCCCAGCCGGTAGCCGGCCGCGTGCAGCGCCGACAGGGCCGCCCGGCAGCCGGGCAGCGCCACCGGCTCGACCAGCGCGGGCGAGGCAACCATCGCCTCGAATTCCTCGAGCAGCACCCGGCGCTCGGCTTCGGGTCGATGCCCGCACCACAGCGCCACCACCTCCTCGTTGGTGCCGGCGGCGAGCACGGAATCGGGGCGGAAGCGGTTGGCGGCGAAATCGAAGCCGCCGGCCTCGAGCAGCGCGTCGGCCAGCGCGCGCTCGCCGTCGGCCGCCCGCAGCGCCATCGCGTCGGCGGCGGCGAACCACGTCGCGTTGAAATCGACCAGCGTGCCGTCCTTGTCGATGAGGATGCCCCGGATGTCGGTCATGATCGCGGCTCCCGGCCTTGCGCCCTGAGTGCGCGCATGTGGCGCGCCAGCCCCGCGGTCGAGGCGTCGAGCGCCTCCGTCCCCCGCCCGCCCTCGATGACGGGAAGCAGCGCCTCGGCCAGTTCCTTGCCCAGCTCCACCCCCCACTGGTCGAAGGCGTTGATGCCGAACAGCTGCGCCTCGACGAAGACGCGGTGCTCGTAGAGCGCGATCAGCCGGCCGAGCGCGAACGGGTCGAGCAGGCGGTGCATCAGCGTCAGCGACGGCCGGTTGCCGGCAAAGACGCGGTGCGGCGCGATGCGCTCGACTTCGCCCTCGTCCATGCCCTTGGCCAGCATCTGCGCCCGCGCCTCGTCGAGCGTGCGCCCCTTCATCAGCGCCTCCGACTGGGCGAGGCAGTTGGCGACGAGCAGGTCGTGGTGGCGCGACAGTTCGGGTTCGTGGCCCTCTGCCGCGACGATGAACTCGACCGGCACGATGTCGGTGCCCTGGTGCAGGAGTTGGAAGAACGCGTGCTGGCCGTTGGTGCCCGGCTCGCCCCATACGAGCGGGCCGGTCGGCGTCGCAGCCGCCGCGCCGTCGAGCGTCACGCTCTTGCCGTTCGATTCCATGTCGAGCTGCTGGAGATAGGCCGGCAGGCGGGCAAGCCGCTGGTCGTAGGGAATGATTGCGCGGGCGGGAAAGCCGCACGCGACCCGGTGCCAGAAGCCGATCAGCCCGAGCATCATCGGCATGTTGGCCCGCATCGGCGCGGTCTCGAAATGCCGGTCCATCGTCGCCGCGCCGTCGAGGAATGCGCGAAAACGCTCCGGCCCGATGGCCAGCATCAGCGGCAGGCCGATCGCCGACCACAGCGAATAGCGCCCGCCGACCCAGTCCCAGAAGCCGAAGGTACGCGTCTCGGCGATGCCGAATTCCGCCACCTTGGACAGCGCGGTCGAGACCGCGCAGAAATGCGCCCCGACCGCCTCCTTGCCCAGCGCCGTCTCGATCCAGCGCCTGGCGGTCTCGGCATTGGTCATGGTCTCGACCGTGGTGAAGGTCTTGGAGGCGACGACGAACAGCGTCGTTTCCGGGTCGAGCCGCTTCAGCGTGTCGGCGATGTGGGCGCCGTCGACATTGGAGACGAAATGCGCCGCCGGCCCGTCATGATAGGGCGCCAGCGCCAGCGTCGCCATCGCCGGGCCGAGGTCGGAGCCGCCGATGCCGAGATTGACCACGTCGGTGATGCGCTTTCCGGTCGCGCCGGTGATCGCGCCGGAGCGGACGCCCCCGGCGAAGGCTTCCAGCGATTCGAGCACGGCGCGCACCTGCGCCGACACGTCCTCGCCCTCTGTCCGGTAGATGCGGCCGGAGAGGTCGCGCAACGCCACATGCAGCACCGCGCGCTTCTCGGTGACGTTGATCGGCGCGCCGGCGAACATCGCCTCGCGCGCCGCCTCGACGCCCGCCGCCTCGGCCAGAGCTTCGAGCAATCCCAGCGTCTCCTCGCTCACCGCGCATTTGGAAAAGTCGAGCAGCAGGTCGTCGAGCGCGAGCGAGAAGCGGGAAAAGCGCTCGGGGTCGGCGGCGAAGCGCGCGCGCAGGCTGCCCTCCTTCCCCTCGCGGCGGTGCGCCTGAAGCGCGGCGAGCGCGGCGGCAAATCGAGTCCGGTCCATCGTCATCTCCGAGGAGGCGCTGTCGGCGCGGAGACTATCAGGCCATGCGCGATTGGAAACCCCGCCATCCTGCCGCAGGTTCCCGGCCGCCGCGATGGCCCAAGGCCCGACCGATCAGTGGCACAAATTGGAGCGATCAATTTATTTCATTGGCTTAAAATCTTGGACCAGTCTTCAATGCCGATGGGCCAGGACACATCCCCCTTCCTCGCCCCAAGGAGAGATTTTCATGTCCGCGCGCACCGACCCGGCCATCTGGTCCGGCCTGTTCAGGATTTCGGCCGATTCCGGCCAGACGCTTCAGGCGCAGATACGCCAGGCCATCGTCGCCGCGATCCTCGATCGCCAGATCGCGGTGTCGATGCCGCTGCCCTCCTGCCGTATCCTGGCCGAGAAGCTCGGCGTGGCCCGCGGCACGGTGGTGCTCGCCTTCCAGCAACTCGTCGATCAGGGCTTCCTCATCGCCCGCGAGCGGCGCGGCCATTTCGTCAATCCCGACGTGCTGGTCTCGCCCGCCCACGCGCGCGAGCAGCCGCGCCAGCCCGCGCGCGCCGCGATCGACTGGAAGGCGCGCCGCCGCATCGCGGCTTCGGAGATGCCGGAGCCGAGCAAGCAGGAAAACTGGATCAAGTCGTCCTATCCCTTCGTCTACGGCCAGTTCGACCCGACGCTGTTTCCCACCGCCGAGTGGCGCGAATGCAACCGCATGGCGCTGGCCGTGCTCGAAATCCGCAACTGGGCCGCCGACATGGTCGATCGCGACGATCCGCTGCTGATCGAGCAGATCCAGGCGCGGTTGCTTCCCCGGCGCGGCATCTTCGCCAACCCGGACGAGATCATCGTCACGCTCGGCGCGCAGAATGCGCTCTACATGCTGGCGACGCTTCTGATGGGGCGCGGCACGCGCGTGGCCATGGAGGAGCCGGGCTATCCCGACGCCCGCTCGATCTTTCGCCTTGCAGGGGCCGAGGTGGTGCCGGTGCCGGTCGACCGCGACGGCATCCTGCCCGACGCGGTGCCGGCCGATTGCGGCTTCGTCTTCGTCACGCCCAGCCACCATTGCCCGACCATGGCGCCGCTGTCGCAGGAGCGCCGCAACCATCTGATCGCCGACGCCGAGAGGAACGACCGCATCATCATCGAGGACGGCTACGACGCCCAGCTCGTCGACGACGCACCGCCGCAGGCGCTGCGCGGCATCGACCGCTCGGGCCGCGTCGTCTATGTCGGCTCGCTGTCGAAGACGCTGGCGCCGGGCCTGCGGCTCGGCTACATCGTCGCGCCCGCCGGGCTGATCGCGGAATTGCGGGCGCTGCGCCGCTTCATGCTGCGCCACCCGCCGGCCAACAACCAGCGTGCCGTGGCGCTGTTCCTGTCGCTCGGCCACCACGAGGCGCTGGTGCGCAAGCTCTCCACCGCCTTCACCGAGCGGCGCAGGCGGCTGTCGCAGGCGGTCGAGGATTTTCTGCCCGACTGGCGCTCGCCGGCCGCGCCCGGCGGCACGTCGATCTGGCTCGAAGGTCCGCCCGGCACCGACACCCATGCGCTCGCCGAGGCGGCGCGGGCGCGCGGCGTGCTGATCGAGCCGGGCGCGCGCTTCTTCCACAAGCCGGAGCGGCATTCGCGTTTCCTGCGGCTCGGCATCTCCTCGATCGCGCTCCAGCATATCGAGCCGGGCATCCGGGAGCTGGCGGCCGCCGCCGCCTGAACCGCGCCTATCCTTCCTCGGCGCTGAGGCCGTACTTCTCCACCACCTTGGGGCTGGCGAGGCGCGCATGGAGCGCGAGCAGGACGAGATCGGCGTCCATGCCCTCGCCGGCTTCGAGCGCCGCCTCGATGCGGGCCTCGGCCGCCGCCGTCGCCTCGGGGCCGTTGGCCTCGGCGAACAGGTCCGGCCCGACCAGGCAATAGGCGAAGAGATGGGCGACCGGCGCATAGGCGTCCTCCGGCGGCTCCTGTCCCGGCCACGCGTCCTTCATCATGTTGACGATCGCCAGCTTGGCCCCCTCGGGCACCAGCGCCGGATGCAGATCGACGGCACGCAGCGCCGCGTCGAGCAGGCGCAGGTCGTGCGAGCGGCCGAAGCGTCCGAGAAAGCCGAGCGAGGAGAGGCGGCGGGCCATGGCGGTTCGTCCCTTCCATTGTAGCCCGCGTCTATCGCACGGGCGAGGACAGGACGCTAGCGCGGCGGCTGCCGGTCCGTCCGCTCATGCTCGATCAGCGGCGGCAATGAGACCGCAGTGAGCCATTCGGCGTCGGAACGTTCTTCCCCGGCCTGCATGGGAGAAGCCTCGCGCCGGTCCATCAGCCGCATTGCCGCCGCCACCGTCAGCGCGAAGAAGCCCGCCGCGAGGAGCAGCGGCACCATCAGCCACATCGCCTTGATGCTGTCGGGCGAGGCGCGGTAGCTCGTCAGAAGGTCGGCCCAGAAATTGTAGTCTTCCATCTGGCTCTCTCATGCGGAGGGAGTAGAGAAAACGTCTAGCATGCAAGTAGACCGGAAGAATATGTATTAGGATACATGGAACAACTGCCGCCGAGATCGCTGGATTGTCCTCATGGACATCAAGCGGCGATTTGGTCTGGCGGTTCGGGCGCGTCGCGCCGCTTTGGGTATTTCGCAGGAGGAGCTTGCCCTGCGCATCGACGCCGATCAGGCTTATGTCAGCCGCGTCGAGGCCGGCGCGATGAACGTGACGCTGGAGACGGCGCAGCAGGTCGCCGAGGCGCTGGAAAGCGACGTCGCGGCGCTGTTTGCGGGCGCGCCCGAGTCATGAAGCCGGCGTCCTGATCCCGACCGCTTGCACCGCCCCTCATCCCCCTGCCGGGACCTTCTCCCCGTGAACGGGGAGAAGAGGATTGGCCGCGACGCCTCCGCGTGTCCCTTCTCCCCGTTCACGGGGAGAAGGTGCCCGAAGGGCGGATGAGG
>DAOMOI010000128.1:0-6213 GCA_035444225.1 Aquamicrobium sp.
CCGTCGGTCAGGCGGCCGTCGTCCAGCACCTGCAACAGCACGTTGAACACGTCCGGATGCGCCTTCTCGACCTCGTCGAACAGCACGACCTGATAGGGCCGGCGCCGCACGGCTTCCGTCAGCGTGCCGCCTTCCTCATAGCCGACATAGCCGGGAGGCGCGCCGATCAGCCGCGCGACCGAGTGCTTCTCCATGAACTCCGACATGTCGATGCGCACCATCGCGGTCTCGTCGTCGAACAGGAAGGCGGCGAGCGCCTTGGTCAGCTCGGTCTTGCCGACGCCGGTGGGGCCGAGGAACATGAACGAGCCGATCGGCCGGTTCGGGTCCTGCAAGCCGGCGCGGGCACGCCGCACCGCCTTCGACACCGCCTGCACCGCCTCGCCCTGGCCGACGACGCGCTTGGCGAGCTCGTCCTCCATGCGCAGCAGCTTCTCGCGCTGGCCTTCGAGCATCTTGTCGACGGGAATGCCGGTCCAGCGCGAAACGACATGGGCGACATGCTCCGGCGTCACCGTCTCCTCGACCATGCTGCCGGTGCTGCTGTCCTGCGCCTCGGCCTCGGCGAGCTTCTTCTCAAGCTCGGGGATGCGGCCATAGGCCAGCTCACCCGCCTTGGCGAACTCGCCCCGGCGCTGGGCGATGGCCAGCTCGTTGCGCGCTTCGTCGAGCTCCTTCTTCAGGTCGGCGGCGAGACCGAGCTTCTGCTTCTCGGCCTGCCACTTGGCGGTCAGTTCCGCCGACTCTTCCTCGAGCGCGGTCAGCTCCTTCTCCAGCCGCTCCAGCCGGTCGCGCGAGGCGTCGTCCTTCTCCAGCTTCAGCGCCTCGCGCTCGATCTTGAGCTGCATGACGCGCCGGTCGATCTCGTCCAGCTCCTCGGGCTTGGAATCGACCTGCATCCGCAGGCGCGACGCCGCCTCATCAACGAGGTCGATCGCCTTGTCGGGCAGGAAGCGGTCGGTGATGTAGCGGTTCGACAGCGTCGCCGCCGAGACCAGCGCCGAATCGGAGATGCGCACCTTGTGGTGCTGCTCGTACTTCTCCTTGATGCCGCGCAGGATCGAGATCGTGTCCTCGACCGTCGGCTCGTTGACGAAGACCGGCTGGAAACGCCGTGCCAGCGCGGCGTCCTTCTCGACATGCTTGCGGTACTCGTCGAGCGTGGTCGCGCCGACGCAGTGCAGCTCGCCGCGCGCCAGCGCCGGCTTCAACAGGTTGGACGCGTCCATCGCCCCGTCGGCCTTGCCCGCGCCGACCAGCGTGTGCATCTCGTCGATGAACAGGATGATGTTGCCGTTTGCCGAGGTCACTTCCGACAGCACCGCCTTCAGCCGCTCCTCGAACTCGCCGCGATATTTCGCGCCGGCGATCAGCGCGCCCATGTCGAGCGCCATCAGCTGCTTGTCCTTGAGCGATTCGGGCACGTCGCCATTGACGATGCGCAGCGCCAGCCCCTCGGCGATGGCCGTCTTGCCGACGCCCGGCTCGCCGATCAGCACCGGGTTGTTCTTGGTGCGCCGCGACAGGACCTGAATGGTGCGGCGGATCTCGTCGTCGCGGCCGATGACGGGATCGAGCCGCCCGGCGCGCGCGTCGGCGGTGAGGTCGCGCGCATATTTCTTCAAGGCGTCATAGCCCTGCTCGGCCGAAGCCGAATCGGCGGTGCGGCCCTTGCGGATGTCCTCGATGACGCGGTTGAGCGCCGTCGGCGTCACCCCGGCCTTGGCAAGGATGTCGGCGGTCTTGGCGCTCTTCTCGACGGCCATCGCCGTCAGCAGCCGCTCGACCGTGACGAAGGAATCGCCGGCCTTCTTCGCCAGTTCCTCGGCTGTCGCGAACACCTTGGCCAGCGGCTGGGCGAGATAGAGCTGGCCGTTGCCGCCCTCGACCTTGGGCAGCGCCTTCAGCGCCGCCTCGACACCGAGCCGCGCGTCGCGCGCGCTGCCGCCGGCGCGCTCGATCAGCGACGAGGCGAAACCGTCCTCGTCGTCGAGCAGGACCTTCAACAGATGCTCGGGCGTGAACTGCTGGTTGTTGGCGGAAAGCGCCGCGGTCTGGGCCGACTGGATGAAGCCCCGAACGCGCTCGGAATATTTCTCTATGTTCATAGTGATCGTCTCCGTTCCCGACCGGCCCGCTTCGCGGCACCGTGTCGATTTTCAGGTGACGGACCCCCTTGGACAATGATTCGGATCAACAGTTCCGCCCATGCCCTTTGCCGGCAGGCCCATTGTCCCGGATATGGGTATGTTTTCCCACGGCTCAAGGCCCGCTCCGGCCCCTCCCGAAACAAAAAACGGCGGGCCGAGGCCCGCCGCTGTCTTCCTGTCCAGCTCCGGCCTTCGCCTATTGCGCGGCCTCGGTGACGGGCGCCTCTCCGGCCGCGCCGTCCTCGCCCGCGGCGTCCTCGCCAGCTCCCTCAACGGCCTTGACGCGGGGGCGGCGCGGACGGCGCGCCCGGCGCGGAGCCTCTTCCTCGGCCGGCTGCTCGCCATTCCCGGGCGTCGCGGGAGCGGGCGAAGCGGTTTCGGCCGGCTGCGCCTCCTGCTTCCTCGCCGCGCGCGGCCGGGCCGGCGCTTCGTCTTCCTGCGTCAGCACGACCTCGGCCGGGATGCCCTCGATCACCGGCTGCGGGCCGGTGCCGTCGTTGCGCTCCTCGCCGCGCTCGTCTCCACGCCCTTCCGGGCGGTTGTGCCGGCGCGGCTGCTGCGCCTGCGCCTGCTCGGCCTGCGCCGGCGCGAAGCTCTCGTCGCCGTCGTCGTCGCCGTCCTCGTCGTCGCGCTGGTCGCGCACCTGCTGCTGCTGCGGCATCTGCGCCAGCGCGGCCATGATGATGCGGTTGTAGTGCTCGGCGTGCTGGAGATAGTTCTCCGCCATCACCCGGTCGCCGGCGCTCTGCGCGTCGCGCGCCAGCGTCGCGTACTTCTCCGCGATCTGCTGCGCCGAACCGCGGATCTTCACGTCCGGGCCGTTGCTCTCATAGTTGCGGGTAAGCGGATTGGGGCCCTTGCGGTTCTGGTTCTGGTTGTTGTTGTTGCCGCCGCGTCCGCGCATGCGCCTGTTCTGCTGTGGCCTCATTCGTCGATTCTCATGTTGGAAATGCACTCCGTCGCAGAGGCGGCCAAGGGCCGCGCGCTTTGCGTTCTTCGGTTGGCAGGCGGCTGCAAGCCATGCGCTCCAGCCACGTCAGATCCTGTCCCGGTTCAAAATCGTATCCGAATGATCCCCGCACGAAGCACAGGCGCTTTCAACGCTAGGAGGCAGCCATTCCCTGAAGGAACCGAATCGATAACAGCACTGCCTGCTTCGTTTCATCCGGTGGCCGGAAACTATCCGCAATAGTCTTGCTTGCCAAGCATTTTTTTGCGCTGCGCCATAATCCCGCCGGTCCTGACCTCGCGCCGTGACTTCGCGGGCTTTCGCCTCAACTCCTGAACGCCAGAGCCCGCAACACGCCGCCGAGGTCGTCGGCGCGGGCTTCGATACGCAGCCCGCAACCGGCGAAGATCGCCTCGACCGCTTCCGCCTGTCCGATGCCGATCTCGACGGCGACGACACCGTCCCCGGCAAGATGGCCGGAGCAACCGGCCGCGATGGCGCGATAGGCGTCGAGACCGTCCGCGCCGCCGTCGAGCGCCGCAAGGGGATCATGGTCCCGTACTTCCCGTGCCAGCGATGCTATTTCTTTCGTCGCAATATAGGGCGGATTTGAGACGATGACGTCAAACCGCCCATCGACCGTGTCGAACCAATCCGACCGCACGGCGCGGAAACGCGACGCCATGCCGAACATATCGGCATTGGCTGCCGCCGTCGCAAGGGCGTCGGGCGAAATATCCGTCGCAGTCGCGACCGCGCGCGGCTCCTGCGCCAACAGCGCCAGCGCCACCGCCCCGGTGCCGGTGCCGAGATCGAGGATCAGGCATTTGCCGTGCCGGTCGGCGGCAGCGCGCACGAAGGGCAGCGCAAGGTCTACCAGCGTCTCGGTGTCGGGCCGCGGCTCCAGTGTGCCGGGCGAGAGCGCGAGCCGCAATCCGTGGAACTCGCGCGCGCCGAAGATGCGGTGAACCGGCTCGCCCGCAAGCCGACGCGCCAGCATCGACAGGGCTTGTTCCGCGTCGGCTGCCGTCACCGCCCGGCCGGTATCGACGACCAGGTCGGTTCGGCTCGCCTCTGTCGCCTGCTCGACGATCAGCCGCGCCTCGAGTCCGGCATCGGGCTTGCCACCTCGCTCCAGCGCGTCGCGCAGATGTCGGACAAGCCGCCCGAGCGTCCAGCCGGCAAGCGTCTCAGCCATCCTGCGAGGCTTCGGCCAGCAGCTTCGACTGATGGTCGGAGATCAGCGCATCGACGAAATCGCCGAGGTCGCCCTCCATCACCTGGTCGAGCTTGTAGAGGGTGAGGTTGATGCGATGGTCGGTCACGCGCCCCTGCGGGAAATTGTAGGTGCGGATGCGTTCCGAACGATCACCGGAGCCGACCTGGAGCCGGCGCGATTCGGCGCGGTCGCCGGCTGCCTTATCGCGCTCCATGTCGTAGAGGCGCGCGCGCAGGATCTGCATCGCGCGGGCGCGGTTCTGGTGCTGCGACTTTTCCGCCGATACCACCATGATGCCGGTCGGCAGATGGGTGATGCGCACCGCCGAATCGGTGGTGTTGACGTGCTGGCCGCCGGCGCCGGAGGCGCGCATCGTGTCGATGCGGATGTCCTCGTTGCGGATGTCGATGTCGACCTCCTCGGCCTCGGGCAGCACGGCGACCGTCGCGGCGGAAGTGTGGATGCGCCCGCCCGCTTCCGTCTCCGGCACGCGCTGGACGCGGTGGACGCCCGACTCGAATTTCAGATGCGCGAACACGCCCTTGCCGGAGACCGAGGCGATCGCCTCCTTGAAGCCGCCAACCTCGCCCTCGCTGGCCGAGATCAGCTCGAAGCGCCAGCCCATCCGCCCGGCATAGCGCTCATACATGCGGTAGAGGTCGCCGGCGAACAGCGCCGCCTCGTCGCCGCCGGTGCCGGCGCGGATTTCGAGGATGGCGTTCTTCTCGTCGGCCGCGTCCCGGGGCAGGAGGAGGAGCTGGATATCCTTCCGTAACCCCTCGATGCGCTCTTCCACGCCGGGGAGGTCGGCCTCGGCGAGCTCGCGCATCTCGGCATCGGCCAGCATCGCCTCGAGGTCCGCCCGCTCGCCCTCGGCGGCGCGCAATTCGCGTATCTTGCCGGCCATATTCTGAAGCTCGGAATATTCGGAGGCGAGCTTGACATAGGCTTCCGGCGACGGGCCGGCCGCCATCTGCGCCTCGACCAGCTCGAAGCGTTTCAGGACCTGGTCCATCCGGTCGCGCGGCAGTTCGATCATAAGATGTCCGTTTACAGAGGAATATCGTTCTCGGCCGCGAAGGCCGCGAGCATGGCGCGCACGTCCTTCTCGCAGGTCGGCGCGTTGAGCGTATCGTCCATCAGCGCCGTCAGGGTTTCCAGCGGCAGCTCGGCCAGCATCGCCTTGACCGGGCCGATCGCCGCCGGCGACATCGAGATCGAGCGGTAGCCGATGCCGAGCAGCGCCATGGCCGAGATCGGCCGTCCGGCGAGCTCGCCGCACAGCGTCACCGGGGTCCCCGCCTCGCGCCCGGCCTCGGTGATCTGGCGCAGCAGCCGCAGGAACGGCACGCAAAGCGGGTCGAAACGGTCGCCGACCCGGGAATTGCCGCGGTCGGTGGCGGTGACGAACTGGAACAGGTCGTTGGAGCCGACGGAGACGAAATCGACCATGTCCATCAGCTCTTCGAGCTGCCACATCAGCGACGGCACCTCGATCATCGCGCCGAGCTTCAGCGTCGTCGGCAGGTGGTGGGCGAAGCGCGCCAGATGCCGCACCTCCCTGTCGATGATCTCGCGCGCCTGCCTGATCTCGGCGATCTCCGTCACCATTGGCAGCATCACGCGCAGTTCGCGCCCGCCCGCCGCCTTGAGCAGCGCCCGCATCTGCGTGCGCATCAGGCCGGGCCGGTCGAGGGTGAGGCGCACCGCGCGCCAGCCCAGCGCCGGGTTCTCCTCCTGCTCGGCGACCTTGAAATAGGGCAGCACCTTGTCGCCGCCGATGTCGATGGTGCGGAAGGTGACCGGCTTGCCGCCCGCCGCGTCGAGCACGTCGCGATAGAGCCGCTCCTGCGCCTCGGCGCGCGGGAAGGTGGAGGCGACCATGAACTGAAGCT
>DAOMOI010000129.1:0-6193 GCA_035444225.1 Aquamicrobium sp.
GGCTCGAACGGCAGCACGCACAGCACCCGGTCGACATAGGCGCGCATCGCCGGCGCCCGGCCCGGACGCCAGGCCCATACGCTGGGGCAGACATAGTGGATGATGGGGATCTTCGGCGCGGCCGCGCGCACCTTCCTCGCCACGCGCAGGGAGAAATCCGGGCTGTCGATGGTGATCAGGCAGTCGGGCTTCGCGGCGGCGATGGCGGAGGCCGTCTGGCCGATGCGCCGCATCAGGCGCGGCAGGTCGCGCAGCACGGCGGTGATGCCCATCAGCGCGATCTCGGAACCGTCGAACAGCGGCGTCAACCCGGCCGAGCCGAGATGGCGGCCGCCGACGCCGACAAGTTCGACCGGCCGCCCGGTCAGCCGTGACAGCGCCGCGATGAGGTCGGCTCCCAGCAGATCGCCCGATTCCTCGCCGGCGACGATGCCGATGCGCAGCGGGCGCGCCGCGCTCACGGCTTCGCTTCCGGCTTCAGGCCGAGGATGAACAACCCTTGCGAATCGGCCAGCGCCACGGTGCGCTCGAGTTCGAGGATGAAGGAGGCGCCGGCGTCGAGCGCGATGCCGCTGAGCCCGGCCTTGCGCGCCTCGTCGATCGTGTCCGGCCCGATCGCCGGCAGGTCGGCGCGGCGGTCCTGCTGCGGCTTGCAGCATTTGACCAGCACGCCGCCCTTGCGGCCGGCGAGCCGGCCATGGCCGCGCATCTGCGCCGTGCGCGCCAGCAGTCCGTCGGTGCCCTCGATGCCTTCCAGCGCGATGGCGCGGCCGCCGATGGCGATCGCCGCCTGGCCGATGTCGAGCCGGCCGATGGCGCGCGCGGCCTGCGCGCCCGCCTCGATGTCGCGCAGGTCGCGCGCCGAAGGCTTCGTCCGCGTCAGCAGGCCCTCGGGCGCGAGCAGGTCGGGCACGATCTCATGCGCGGCCACGACCTCGATGCCGTTCGCCTCCATCACGCCGATGACGGCACGCAGCAGGGCATCGTCGCCGCGCCGCAACCCGACCACGGCGCGCGGCAGGCTGGCGAGGATCCGCCACGACCACCGGATCGAGAACAGGCGCGGCCGGCGCTCGATATGGCCGGCCATGACGACGCGGCCGACGCCTTCGCGGCGGAAGCGGGCGAGCAGCGGGCCGAGATCCTCGACCGAGACGGGGAAACAGTCGGCGCCGGCATAGCCGGTCTCGTCGGCCTCGCCGATGACGGTGGCGACCAGCGGGTCGTGCCCGCCGAGGCGCAGCGTGCGCACGATGGCCGACGGCAGGGCCCCGCCTCCGGCTATGACGGCGATGCGGTTCCGCCCCGACGCATCGGCGCCGGCGCCCGGATCACTGTGCGCCATCGCCCGCGTCGTCGCTCCGGCCGCCGAGCGCCGGCACCGTGAATTGCCGCTTGCCGCGGCTGGTGAGGAAATCGAGGATGTCGGCCACGGCGGCGGAATCGGGAAAGGCGCGGCGCACCTTGCCGACATTTTCCGCCAAGGTCCCGTCGGGCGAGAACAGCATGCGATAGGCGGCGCGCATCGTCACCAGCTCGCTGCGACTCATGCCCGATCGCTTCAGGCCGATGATGTTGAACCCGCGCAGCTTCGCCCGGTCGCCGATCGCCATGCCGTAGGGGATGACGTCGCCGACCACGGCGGCCATGCCGGCGATGAACGCATGATGGCCGATGCGGACGAACTGGTGGACGGCGGCGTGACCGCCGAGGATGACGCCGTCGCCGACCTCGCAATGGCCGCCCAGCGTCGAGCCATGGGTCATGGTGACGCCGTTTCCGATGACGCAGTCATGCGCGACATGCGAATAGGCGAGGATGAAGCAGTTGTCGCCGACCGTCGTGGCCCCGCGCCCGCAATCGGTGCCGCGGTGCATGGTCACGGATTCGCGGATGTCGCAATTGGCGCCGATGGTCAGCGTGGTGCGGCCGCCCTTGTGCTTGCGGTCCTGGGGCGGGCCGCCGAGCGCGGCGAAGGCCTCGACGCGGGTTCCGGCGCCGATGGTCGTCGCGCCACTGACCGAGACGTGGTTGGCCAGAACCACGCCGTCGCCGAGGACCGTCTCGGCGCCGACATAGCACAACGGCCCGATCACGACGCCGGCGCCGATCTGCGCCCCCGGCTCGACGACCGCGCTCGGATGGACCACCGTGCCGCTCATCCCTCGCCTTCCCTCAGGCCGCCGGCTTCGGCGACATCATCGCCGAGATCTCGGCCTCGGCGACCTTGGCGCCGTCGACCAGCGCCTCGCAGGCGAAGCGCCAGATGTTGCCGCGCTGCTTCAGCTTGCGGACGTGGATTTCCAGCCGGTCGCCCGGCACGACGGGGCGGCGGAACTTGGCGTTGTCGATGGTCATGAAATAGACGAGCGAAGGCTTGTCCTCGCCGGTGGAGCGGATGCAGATCGCGCCGGCCGTCTGCGCCATCGCCTCGATGATCAGAACGCCCGGCATCACCGGCTGGCCGGGGAAATGCCCCTGGAAATGCGGCTCGTTGAAGGTGACGTTCTTGATGCCGACGGCCGAGTTGTCGCCGTCGATATCGACGATGCGATCGACCAGCAACAGCGGGTAGCGGTGCGGCAACAGCTGCATCAGCCCGAGAATGTCCACGCTCTCCAGCGTCGTCGCCTGTTCAGTCATCGCGTTCCGCCCTGCCCTTGCCTCGCCTCTTGCCGCTCATCGCGCGCAGAAGCGCGATCTGTCGCATCGTTTCCTTCATCGGCTGGGCCGGCATGCCGCCCCAGCGTTCGCCGGCCGGCACGTCCGTCATCACGCCGGCGGCGGCGGCGATCTGTGCCCTGTCGCCGACCGCCAGATGGTCGGCGATGCCCACGCGCCCGCCCAGCATCGCCCCGTCGCCGATGGTGACGGAGCCGGAAATGCCGCAATGGGCCGCGAGCACGCAACAACGTCCGATCCGCACATTATGGGCGATCTGGACGAGATTATCTATCTTGGTCCCCTCGCCGATCACCGTATCGGAAAGCGCGCCGCGATCGACCGTGGTGTTGGCGCCGATCTCGACGTCGTCCTGGATGACGACGCGGCCGAGCTGGGGCACCTTGTCGAGGCCGGCGCGGCCAGGCACGTAGCCGAAGCCGTCCTGGCCGATGCGCACGCCGGCATGGACGACGACGCGGTTGCCGAGAAGTGCGTGCTGGATCGTGGCGCCGGGGCCGACATAGCCGTCGCGGCCGATGCGGCAGGACGGGCCGATCACCGCATGGGGCGCGACGACGGTGCCGCTGCCGACCTCGGCCTCGGGGCCGATGACGGCGAAGGCCTCGACAACCGCACCCGGCTCGACCCGCGCCAGCGGATGGACATGGGCGGCGGCCGAGACGCCGGTTTCGCCGGTGAGCGGGCCCGGCCGCACGGAAGCCGGGAAGAGCAGCCGCCCGACCGTGGAAAAATCGCGGTGCGGATGGCGAGAGACGATAACGGCGACGCCGGCCGGCGCGGTGCCGGCGAGGTCCTCGGAGCAGACGACGACGGACGCCTTGACGCCGGCCATCAGCCCCGCATTGCGCCGTCCCTCGACGAAGACGAGCGCGCCGGCACGCCCGGAATCGGCCGGGGTGAGGAAAGCCACCTCGTTGAGCGCAAGTTCTGGCGTGGCGAGCGTCGCCCCGGTCAATGCGGCGATTTCACCGGCATTGAACCGACGCGACGGCGTGAAGAAAACCGGATCGCTCATGCAAGCCTTTTCTTCCGGGCCTCCATGCCGAGGCCCGGAAGCGCGCGCCCGATTGCTAGAAGCGGGTCGAGACGCCGAAATTGAAGTTCTGGACGCGGTCGGTGGCTTCCTTCTTGACCGGGATCGCGTAATCGACGCGAAGCGGACCGAAGGGCGACGCCCAGATGATGCTGGCGCCGACGGAAGCGCGCCATTCCATGTCGGTTCCGGTGATCGGACCCGCGATGCGCTCGACGTCGTTGCCATACAGCGTCGCGGTATCGGCGAACACGGCGCCGCGGAAGCCGAGGCTTTCGGACAGCAGCGGCAGCGGGAACTGCAACTCGGCCGACGCATGGAAATAGGTGGTGCCGCCGAGATGCCTGCCGTCGCGGCCCGACGCGGTCTCGTCAAGCGGGCCGAAGCCATTGTGACGGAAGCCGCGGATCATGCGGTCGTTGCCCTGGAAGTGGTCGAAGACGCGCAGGTTGTCGCTGCCGAAGCCAACGATGTGGCCGCCGCCGACCGTAAGCAGGCCGACCAGGTCCATCTCGGCCGACAGCGTCTTGTAATAGTTGCCGCGTGCGGTGATCTTGGCCCATTGCGCGTCGCCGCCGAGACCCGCGACCTCAAGCGTGGTGTTGGCATAGATGCCGTCACGCGGGTTCTGCATGTTGTCGAGCGTGTTGTAGAGCAGCGTGCCGCTGACCGACGACTTGGTCCACGGGCTCTGCTCTTCGATCGCATGCACGAGATACTCGGAAATGCGAAGCCTGCTTGCGCTATCCAGACACTCGCCCGCATCTATCTGGCCGTTCTCGTTCTCGTCGCACCTGTCGCGGTACTCGTACTTCTCCTGCGTCAGGTTGTAGGCCACCTGCGCCGTCAGCGCCTGGGTGATGGGCAGGCCGAAGCGAACCGTGCCGCCGGTGAGCTCGGTCTCGTAATCGTCGTAGCGGTTGGTGTTGCGGTAGACGTCGAAGCCGGCGCTGATGCGGCGGCCGAGGAAATAGGGCTCGGTGAAGGAGATACGGAAGTTGCGCGTGTCCGCGCCGCCGCCGGCGGACAGGCGGATCGACTGGCCGCGACCGAGGAAGTTGCGTTCGGCGATGGCGCCCTCGACCGAGAAGCCTTGCTCGCTGCTGTTGCCGCCGGCGGAATAGCCGCCGCCGACCGACAGCTCGCCCGTCGATTTCTCGACCACGTCGACGACCAGCACCACCTGATCGGCCTCGGAGCCGGGCGCGCTGGCGATGTTGACGCTGGTGAAGTAGTCGAGCCGCTCCAGCCGGCGCTTGGCGCGCTGCACCAGCACCTGGTTGAAGGCGTCGCCCTCGCTCAGGTCGAACTCGCGGCGGATGATGTAGTCGCGCGTGCGGGCGTTGCCACGGATCTCGATGCGCTCGATATAGGCGCGCGGCCCCTGGTCAATGGCGTAGACGACCGAGATGGTCTGGTTCTCGAAGTCGCGGTCGCCACGCGGCGTGACCTGCGCGAAGGCGTAGCCGAGGCCGGCCGCGCGCTCGCCGAGCCCGATCAGCGTCTCCTCAATCGACTTGGCGCTGTACCAGTCGCCGGGCTGCGACTTGATCGAGCCCTTCAGGGTCTCGCTGTCGAGGCCCTCGACGGTGCTCTCGATGTCGACCGAGCCGAAGCGGTAGCGCCGGCCCTCGTCGACCGTGAACGAGACGCGATAGCTGTTCGAGGCCTCGTCGAGCTCGCCATGGGACGAGACGACCTGGAAATCGGCATAGCCATGATTGTAGTAGAAGCGGCGCAGCAGCTCCTCGTCGGCGCGCAGCCGGTCCTCGTCATAGATGTCGTTGCGCGACAGGAAGGAGAGCAGGCCCGAACGCTTGGTCGAGATGATGTCGCGCAGGCGCGAATCGGAATAGGCGCTGTTGCCCTCGAACTCGATGGAGGCGATCTTGGTGCGGCCGCCCTCCTGGATGTTGAAGACGACGTTGACGCGGCTGTCGCCCAGCTCGACCACCTGCGGGGTGACGGTGGCGTCGTCGCGGCCGATGCGGGCATAGGCCTGGCGAATCGTCTCGACGTCCGCCGCCATCAGCGAATCGGAGAACGAGTTGCGCGGCTGGAGCTGGATCTGGCGGACCAGCTCGGCGTCCTTGATCTTCTTGTTGCCCTGGAAGAGCACCTGGTTGACGATGGCGTATTCGTCGACGGTGACGACGAGGGTGGAGCCGCTCTGGCTGATGCGCACGTCCGAGAACAGGCCGGTGGAGAACAGCCGCTTGACGGCCTCGTCGATGTCGGCGGCGCCGAAATTGCTGCCCGGGCGGATGCCGACATTGTTGCGGATGGTCTCGGAGTCGACGCGGCGGTTGCCACGAACCTCGATGTTGCTGACGACCGCGGCCTCGGCAACGGCGACGCTCGCCAGTTGCAGCGCGGTTGCGCCGGAAACCATCAATCCGGCCGAGAGAGCCACCGCCGAAACGGCACTCATGAAACTGGAAACTGCCTTCATTGGGCTTTGAAACCTTTTATTCT
>DAOMOI010000130.1:0-6175 GCA_035444225.1 Aquamicrobium sp.
GATGTCGGGCGGGCTGCATCGGTTGTGGAAGGACGCGATGGTCGCCTGGCTCAACCCGCCGAAGCGGGAGGGCTGGCGCGTGCTCGACGTCGCCGGCGGCACCGGCGACATCGCCTTCCGTATCGTGGAAGCTTCGCGGAACAACGCCCACGCCACCGTGCTCGACATCAACGGCTCGATGCTGAAGGTCGGCGAGAAGCGGGCCGAGGCGCGGGGCCTTGGCGACCATGTCGATTTCGTCGAGGCCAACGCCGAGGAACTGCCCTTCGCCGACGCCTCCTTCGACGCCTACACCATCGCCTTCGGCATTCGCAACGTGCCGCGCATCGACGTGGCGCTCTCGGAAGCCTACCGGGTGCTGAAGCCGGGCGGGCGGTTCCTCTGCCTCGAATTCTCCGAGGTCGAGATGCCGCTGCTCGACAGGGTCTACGAGGCGTGGTCGTTCAAGGCTATCCCGCAGATCGGCGCGATGGTGGCCGGCGACGGCGAGCCCTATCGCTATCTCGTCGAATCCATCGCCAAGTTCCCCAACCAGCGCAATTTCGGCGCGATGATCGAGCGCGCCGGCTTCGGGCGGGTGACGTGGCGCAACTATTCCGGCGGCATCGCCGCGCTGCATTCCGGCTGGAAGCTGTGAGGTTTCCGGTTCGATGAGCACCGTTGCCGCCTGGTTCCGGCTGGCCCGCGCCGGCTGGATCATGACCCGCGAGGGCGTCGTCGCGGCCCTGCCGGGCGACCAGCTTTCCGGCCCGCCCCGGCTCGGCTGGCGCGTGGCGCGGCTGTTCACCCGGCGCCGCGCGCGCGGCCGCCAGCGCGACCAGCTTCTGGCCAAGGCGGTGGACCGGCTGGGGCCGTCCTATGTCAAGCTCGGCCAGTTCCTCGCCACGCGCCCGGACGTGGTCGGCGCCGAGATCGCGACCGAGCTTGCCAGCCTTCAGGACCGGATGGCGACCTTTCCGACAGCCGAGGCGGTCGCGGAGATCGAATTGTCGCTCGGCCGGCCGATCGGCGACCTTTACGCGCGCTTCGACGAGCCGGTCGCCGCCGCCTCGATCGCGCAGGTCCATCCGGCCGTCATCCGCCTCGAAGGCGGCGCGGAGCGCAAGGTCGCGGTCAAGGTCATCCGCCCCGGCGTGCGCCGCCGCTTTCTCGCCGACCTCGAAAGCTATTTCCTCGCCGCCTCGCTGCAGGAGCGCTTCATGCCGGCGACGCGACGGCTGCGCCCCGTCGAGGTGACCAAGACGCTGGCGCAAACGACGAAGATCGAGATGGATCTGCGGCTCGAAGCGGCCGCGCTCTCGGAACTCGCCGAGAACACGAAGGACGATCCGGGCTTTCGCGTGCCGTGGGTGGACTGGGAGCGGACCGGACGCGACGTCGTCACCATGGAATGGATCGACGGCATCAAGATGAGCGATGTCGAGGCGCTGCGCGCCGCCGGCCACGACCTCGAGAAGCTGGCGGCCGCGCTGGTGCAGTCCTTCCTGCGCCACACGCTGCGCGACGGCTTCTTCCATGCCGACATGCACCCCGGCAATCTCTTCGTCGAGGCGGGCGGCACCATCGTCGCCGTCGATCTCGGCATATCGGGCCGGCTCGGGCGGAAGGAACGGCGCTTCCTCGCCGAAATCCTCTACGGCTTCATCGTGCGCGACTATCGCCGCGTGGCCGAGGTGCATTTCGAGGCCGGCTATGTGCCGCGCGACCACGACATCGACGCTTTCGCGCAGGCGATCCGCGCCATCGGCGAGCCGATCCACGGCCAGCCGGCGGAGACGATCTCGATGGCGCGGCTGTTGACGCTGCTGTTCGAGGTGACGGAGCTGTTCGACATGCAGACGCGTCCCGAGCTGGTGCTGCTGCAAAAGACCATGGTGGTGGTGGAGGGCGTGGCGCGCACGCTCGACCCGGCCTTCAACATGTGGCGGACCTCCGAGCCGGTGGTCGGCGACTGGATCAGGCGCAATCTCGGGCCGCGCGGGCTGATGGAGGACGCGCGCGACGGCGCGGCCGCGCTCATCTCGCTCGCCCGGCAGGCGCCCGACCTCGCCGCCCGCGCCGAGCGGCTGTCGCGCGAGATCGACGCCATGGCCGAGAACGGCCTGCGCTTCGACGACGCCACCGCCGAGCGGATCGGCCGCGCCGAGGCGCGCCGCACGCGCTCGGGCCGGGTGGCGCTGTGGGTGGTCGCAGCGACGCTGATCTGGATTGCATGGCAGATCGGCTGAAGTAATCTGGTGCGACCAGGGAGGCAGACCGGCGAATGACCCTTTCCGAAAAGCGCATCCTGCTGATCATCGGCGGCGGCATCGCCGCCTATAAATGTCTCGACCTGATCCGCCGCCTGCGCGAGCGCGGGGCCGTGGTGCGCTGCGTGATGACGAAGGCGGCGCAGGAATTCGTCACGCCGCTCGCCGTCGGCGCGCTATCGGCGACACACGTCTTCACTGACCTGTTCGACCGTCAGGACGAGCATGATGTAGGCCATATCCGCCTGTCGCGCGAGGCCGACCTGATCGTCGTCGCGCCGGCCACCGCCGATTTGATGGCGAAGATGGCGCATGGCCTTGCCAACGACCTCGCCTCCGCCGTGCTACTCGCAACGAACAGGCCGGTGCTCGTCGCCCCGGCGATGAACCCGGCGATGTGGGAGCATCCTGCCACGCAGCGCAACCGCGAAATCCTCGACGGCGACGGCATCCGCCTCGTCGGCCCCAACCGGGGCGAGATGGCGGAATCGGGCGAGGCCGGCGAAGGGCGCATGGCCGAGCCGCTGGAGATCGTCGCGGCGATCGAGGCGCTGCTCGACGGGGCTCGCAAGCCGCTTGCCGGCAAGCGCATCGTCGTCACCTCCGGCCCGACCCACGAGCCGATCGACCCGGTGCGCTATATCGCCAATCGCTCGTCGGGCAAGCAGGGCCACGCCATCGCCGCAGCACTTGCGAAGCTCGGCGCGGACGTGCGGCTCGTCTCGGGGCCGGTGAACATCCCCGACCCGGCCGGCGTTTCCGTCACCCGCGTCGAGACCGCGCGGCAGATGATGGCGGCCGTGGAAGCAGCCCTTCCCGCCGATGCCGGCGTGTTCGTCGCCGCCGTCGCCGACTGGCGCACGGATGGCGAGGCCGGCCAGAAGATCAAGAAGGAGCCGGGAAAGGGACCGCCGGCGCTGCAAATGATCGAGAACCCCGACATCCTCGCCACCATCGGCCACCATGCGCGGCGGCCGGGGCTGGTGATCGGCTTCGCCGCCGAGACGCAGGACGTGGCCGAAAATGCCCGCAAGAAACTCGACAAGAAGGGCGCGGACCTGATCGTCGCCAACGATGTTTCGCATGACAGCGGCGTCAACGCCGCCGATGGTGGAAAGGGCGGTGTCATGGGCGGGGCGCGCAACCGCGTCAGGATCGTCACGGCGGACGGCGTCGAGGACTGGCCGGAAATGAGCAAGGACGAGGTGGCGGAGAGGCTCGCGTCTCTGATCGCGGAACGGCTCGCCGGGGGCGCGCGATGAGCGAGCGCCCTACCCCGTCCTCCCGCGCGGACTATCGCGCCTTCTATCCCGTCCAGACGCGCTGGATGGACAACGACATCTACGGCCACATGAACAATGTCGTCCACTATTCGCTGTTCGACACGGCGGTGAACGGCTGGCTGATCGGACAGGGTGCGCTCGACATCCATGGCGGCGACCAGATCGGCCTCGTGGTCGAGACCGGCTGCCGCTATTTCGCCGAGATGGCGTTTCCCGACATGGTGACGGCGGGCCTGCGCGTGGCGCGGCTGGGCTCGTCCTCGGTGCGCTACGAGGTCGGCCTGTTCCGCAACGACGACGACGCGGCAGCGGCCGAAGGCTTCTTCGTCCATGTCTATGTCGAGCGCGCGACGCGGCGGCCGAAGGAGTTGAATGCGAAGCTGCGCAGGGCGCTGGAGACGATCCTTTCATGAGCGACGAAACCGGGGACAGGCTGACCGCGCTCGAAATCCGCTATGCCGAGCAGGAGCGCACCATTGCCGAGCTGTCGGACCAACTGGCCGGACAGTGGAAGACCATCGACCGGATGCAGAAGAAGCTCGACGCGCTGACCGAGCGTTTTCTCGCGCTGGAAGAAAGCGCGGCGCCGGAGATCCCGGTGACCAAGCCGCCGCACTGGTGAGGGGGGTTCGCAGCGGCATGACGACCGGGGACCGGATGGGACGCGCGGAAGACTACGTGCTCGGCCTGATGGACGAGACCGAACGGGCGCGCGCCGAGCGCGACATGAGCCTGGACCCCGAATTCCGCGATTGCGTGCTGGAGCTGGCGCACAAGCTGCAAAGGCTGCACGACATGAAGCGGCCGGCCCGCTCGGCCGACGAGGCATGGAACGAGATCGCCACGCGCATCGCCGCGCTGCCGCAGATGGCGGGACTGGCGGCGAGGAAGCAGCGCAAGGCGCCCCGCACGCCCGCGAAACCCCGGCTTTCCCCGCGCCCGCCGGTGGGACGCGGCCTTCATGAAACCGGCGGAAGCCGCGGGCTTGTCGTCGCCTTCGGCATCGCCGCCGTGTTCGCCATCGGCTATCTGGTCGGCCATCTGCGTTGAACGCGGCCGTCCTTCAGCGTGCGGCCGGAACCACGCAGGCGACGCCGGTGCCCTTGAGGCCGCAATAGCCGCCCGGGTTCTTGGCCAGATATTGCTGGTGCTCTTCCTCGGCGAAATAGAAGGCCGGCGCCGGCGCGATCTCGGTTGTCACCGGCCCGCGCCCTGCGCCCGCCAGCGCCGCCTGATAGGCCGCGCGCGAGGCTTCGGCCTCTTCCCGCTGCGCATCGGAGGTGGTGAAGATCGCCGAGCGGTAGGTGGTGCCGACATCGTTGCCCTGGCGCATCCCTTGCGTCGGGTCGTGGCTTTCCCAGAACAGGCGCAGAAGATCGCCGTAGGGCACCGTGGCCGGATCGAAGACGACCATCACCGTCTCGGCATGGCCGGTCAGGCCGGTGCAGGTCTCGCGATAGGTCGGGTTGGGCGTGATGCCGCCCTGATAGCCGGCGGCGGTGACCCACACGCCCGGCACCTGCCAGAACAGCCGCTCCACGCCCCAGAAGCAGCCCATGCCGAAATAGGCGATCTCGCTTCCTTCCGGGTACGGGCCGTGCAACGGGCGGCCGGAGACGAAGTGGCGGGCCGCGGTCGGGATCGGTTCGGCCCGGCCCGGCAGCGCCTCGTCCGGCGTCGGCAGGCGCAGCTTGTCGCGGGGGGCGTCATTCAGGAAGAACATGGCTTCATCCTTTCTTTCCAGCCGTCAGGCCGCGTAGAGGTCGGCGCCGGGACGCGCGCGGCGACGCCCGGCAAGCGCCGCCAGCAACCATAGCGCGGCGAATATGGCGAAACCCGGCAGCGACAGCAGCCACAGCAGGGCCGGGTCCCATACGAGGGCGGGCAGGTTTTCCCCCGCCCACGCCTCGAAGCCGGCATAGCTTTGCGGCGAGACCGCCATCCACGCGCTGCGCAGCGGCGTCATGACGGGCGCGCCGGCCGCGATCGAGCGCGTGGCGTCGACGACCGCCATGATAACGGCCACCGCCAGCAGCACCATCGACAACAGACGCAGCAGGGCCTTGAACATCGGCGGTCGGGGCCTTTCCTCGATAAAGCGCGCCGGATCGGCCGCGCCTCGCATTCAGATAGGGCGAGCGGGATCGCTTGGCAATCGGCGCCTGGCAATCACGGGCCGCGCGGCCGGCCCGAGGGCCGCCCATGCGGCGTCTTGCTCCAGTGGTGGGGACGCCGGTAGATCTCCCACAGCGCCGCCCACGCCGCCACCGACAGGAGCAGCCAGTGAACCGGCGTCAGCAGGATGAAGACGAGCGGCCGCGGCTTCTCCACCGCCAGCAGCGTCGCCAGCCCGAGCGCGATGAAGGCGCCATAGCCGGCGGCGATGTTGGCGAGGCCGATTCCCGCGAGCGCCGCCTCGCCGCTCGCCAGGCTACCCGCCAGCGCCAGCTTGGCCAGCGCGTAGAGGATGGAGCCGACAAAGAACGGGTGCACCAGCGCCGACACGATCATGCCGAGCGACATGACCTGCATGGCGAGGAAGGAGGCCGGGCCAAGCTCGCGCCACAGAAGGCGCGGCTCGCGCATATGCACCAACCACGTCTGCATCCAGCCCTTGAACCAGCGAATGCGCTGTGGCAGCCA
>DAOMOI010000131.1:0-4239 GCA_035444225.1 Aquamicrobium sp.
TTTCCTTCAGCGTGCCGGCCGCGAGCAACTCGGGGCCGATCAGCGTCAGGTCGCAATAGCGCCCGCGCCGGCCGATGGCCTCGTCGGCCCATGCGATCTCCGGGCAGTCGCAGGCGATATCGGCCGCGACCGGGCCGGCGGACAGGCGCGCGGCGAGCGCGGCCATGCGCTCCTCCAGCCGCGCCGAGTCGGCCTGGCGCTCCTGCACCCAGGCGTCGGAAACCACCGCCGCATAGGCGCCCATCGGCGGCGGCGCGGCGAAGGTCACCAGATGGACGCATAGATGCGCCGAAACCTCTTCACAAAGTGAGGCGGCGAGTGCGATATCGTGATCGCCCTGGTCGAGCCCGGCGACGGTGAGGATGGTCTTGAAGCTCATGCGGATGATCCTTTCCTGCCGGAAATCCCCGGATTTCACCTTCTAGTCCCTGATGCGGCCGCGCTCCTTGCCCTGAATCAAACAGGGCGGCCGGCGCGCGGGCGCGGTTGCCTGTCCGCGCGTCTTGCCGTATCGACGCCGTTGAAGAAGCCGCGCCGCAACGGCCGCCGCTTCAACCGCTGGAGACCTCGCATGAGCCTGCCCTTCATCGACCTCGCCGCCCAGCAGGCCCGCCTGCGCCCCGCGCTCGAAGCGGCCTATGCCCGCGTGCTCGACCATGGCCAGTACGTCATGGGCAAGGAGGTCCGCGAGCTGGAGAGCCAGCTCGCCGCCTTCTGCGGCGCCAAGCATTGCCTCGCCTGCGCCAACGGCACCGACGCGCTCCAGCTTGCGCTGATGGCGCTCGACGTCAAGGCCGGCGACGCGGTGTTCGTTCCGTCCTTCACCTTCGCCGCCACGGCCGAGGTCGTGCCGTTGACCGGCGCGACCCCGGTTTTCGTCGATGTCCTGCCCGACACCTTCAACATGGACCCCGAAAGCCTCAAGCGCGCCGTCGCCCATGCGCGGGAGATCGGCCTCGAGCCGGCCTGCGTCATCCCGGTCGATCTCTTCGGCCTGCCGGCCGATTACGATGCAATCATCGCCATTGCCCGCGACAACGGCATGAAGGTGATCGGCGACAGCGCGCAAGGGTGGGGCGGGGTCTATCACGGCCGCGTCACCGGCTCGCTCTGCGACATCTCCACCACCTCCTTCTTCCCGGCCAAGCCGCTCGGCTGCTACGGCGACGGCGGCGCGGTGTTCACCGACGACGACGCGCTCGCCGCGCTGATCGATTCCTACCGCCAGCACGGCATGGGCAGGGACCGCTACGAATATGCCCGCATCGGCATCAACAGCCGCATGGACACGATCCAGGCCGCGATCCTGATCGAGAAGCTGGCGATCTATGCCGACGAGATCGAGGCGCGGCAGGACGTGGCGCGCCGCTACAACGAGGCCCTTTCCGGCCGCTACGGCACGCCGGTCGTCCCCGAGGGGCTGAAGAGCATCTGGGCGCAATACACGATCACGACGGCCTCGACCGCCGAGCGCGAGGCGTTGCAGGCGCGCTGCCGCGACGCCGGCGTGCCGACGGCGATCTACTATCCGATCCCGCTGCACGTGCAGGGCGCGTACGCCGATTTCCCGCGCGACCCGGCCGGCCTGCCGGTGACGGAAGACCTCGCTGGCCGCGTCGTCAGCCTGCCCATGCACCCCTACCTCGCCTCGCAGGTGCAGGACACCATCATCGCTGCGGTACTGGGCTAGAGCCTGCCGTATCTTGTCCGAAGGGGCATTATCTTCCACCGTCGCGCCGCCCCTCATCTGGCTGCCGCCACCTTCTCCCCGTGAACGGGGAGAAGAACGCCGGCCGCATGCTTCTGCCACGCTTGCGATTGGCGAAAGCGGAGATGAATGGTTTCCTTCTCCCCGTTCACGGGGAGAAGTGCCCGGCAGGGCGATGAGGGGCAGCGCGAACGGTTGAAATCGGGTGCCGGTGACAGGCTGTAGGTCTACCCAGCCAGTGCCTGTTCCAGATCGGCGATCAAATCGTCGCCGTCCTCGATGCCGGCCGACAGCCGCACCAGCGAATCGGAAATGCCGATCGCAGCGCGTTGGGCCGGCGGGATCGAGCCGTGCGTCATCAGCGCCGGGTGCTCGATCAGGCTTTCGACGCCGCCGAGGCTCTCGGCCAGCGTGAACAGTTGCGTCCGTTCGAGAAAGCGCTTGGTGCCGGCGAGGTCGCGGTCGAGGTCCACCGCGATCATGCCGCCGAAGGCGTGCATCTGCCGCTTGGCGATGGCGTGCTGCGGATGGCTCTCCAGCCCCGGATAGAACACGCGCCGCACATCGGCGCGGCCCTCCAGCCAGCGCGCGATCTTCAGCCCGTTCTGCGAATGGCGCTCCATGCGCAGCGCCAGCGTCTTCAGCCCGCGCAGCGCCAGAAAGCTGTCGAACGGCCCCGAGATCGCCCCGACCGCGTTTTGCAGGAACTTCAGCCGATCGCGCAGCTCGCCCTCTTCACCCACCACCGCGACCCCGCCGACCATGTCGGAATGGCCGTTCAAATATTTGGTGGTCGAGTGGACGACGATGTCGATGCCGTGCTCCAGCGGCCGCTGGATATAGGGGCTGGCGAAGGTGTTGTCGGCGACCGTAACCAACCCCTTGCGCTTGGCCAGCGCGGCGATGGCTTCGAGATCGGCGACCTTGAGCAGCGGGTTGGTCGGCGTCTCGATCCACAAGAGCCGCGTTTCCGGCCTTATCGCCGCCTCGATGGCCGCAAGGTCGGTGAAGTCGACGAAATCGGCCGTCAGCCCGGCAGAACGGCTGCGCACCTTGTCGATCAGCCGGAAGGTGCCGCCGTAGATGTCGCCGCTAGCCACGATATGGGTGCCGGCGTCGAACAGGTCGAGGATGGTGGCGATCGCCGCCAGCCCCGAGGCGAAGGCGAAGGCGTCCGTCCCGCTTTCGAGGTCCGCCACCGCACGCTCGAAGGCGAAGCGCGTCGGGTTCTGGCTGCGGGCATATTCGAAGCCCTTGTGCACGCCCGGGCTCTGCTGGGCGAAGGTCGAGGTGGCGTAGATCGGCACCATCACCGCGCCGGTGGTCGGGTCATGGCTCTGGCCGCCATGGATGGCGCGGGTGGAAAAGGCCAGCCGGTTGCTGCCGCTCGTGGTCATTTGCTCGAACGCCTCAGATGGTTGATAAGGTCGATGCGGGTGATGAGCCCGATGAATTCGTCGCCGTCGAAGACGATGGCAACCTCGTTGCGGTCGAAGACCGGCAGCAGCGCGTCGAGCGTCTGGCTGGCCTGCAACGTGTGAAGTTCCGCTGTCATCGCCATGCCGACCGGCGCGTTGAAGCGGTCCCAGCGCCCGTCATAGGGGCCGTCGACGCGCGCCAGAATGTCGCTCTCGTCGATGATGCCGACGAGCCGCCCCTCCTCCAGCACCGGAAGCTGCGACACGTCGGCCCGGCGCATCCTGCCGTAGGCGGCGAGCAGGCTGTCGCTTGGGCCCACCCACACCGTGCCGCCCTCGCGATGCGAGCGCGCGACGAGGTCGCGCAGGTCGCCATGCTGCTCGCGCTCGGCCAGCCCCTGCTCCGCCAGCCAGAAATCGTCGAACACCTTGGACAGGTACTTGTTGCCGGAATCGCAGACCAGCGTGACGACGCGCTTCGGCGTCTTCTGCTCGCGGCAGTAGCGCAGCGCCGCCGCGAGCAGCGTGCCGGAGGACGAGCCGGCCAGGATGCCCTCGCGCGACAGAAGCTCGCGCGCGGCGGCCATGCTCTGCCGGTCGGGGATCGAGTACGCCTTCCTGACCACCGAAAGATCGGCATTGGGCGGGATGAAATCCTCGCCGATGCCCTCGACGGTCCAGCTTCCGGCCTCGGTCATCTCGCCGGTCTTGATATAGGGCGCGAGCACCGAGCCGGCCGGGTCGGCGAGGATCATCTCCGTCTTCGGCGACACCTTGGCGAAGAAGCGCCCGAGCCCGGTCAGCGTGCCGCCGGAACCGACGCCGACGACGACCGCATCGACGTCGCCGCCGAGTTGTTGCCAGATTTCCGGCCCGGTCGTGGTCTCGTGCGCCAGAGGGTTCGCCGGGTTGGCGAACTGGTTGACGTAGAACGAGCCCGGCGTCTCGGCCGCGATCCGCTCGGCCATGTCCTGATAATAGTCGGGATGGCCCTTGCCGACATCGGAGCGCGTCAGCACCACCTCCGCGCCGAGCGCGCGCAGGTGCTGCACCTTCTCGCGCGACATCTTGTCGGGAACGACCAGCACGATGCGGTAGCCCTTGGGGATGCCC
>DAOMOI010000131.1:4307-6156 GCA_035444225.1 Aquamicrobium sp.
GCATCCTCGATCATCGAAACCGCGATGCGGTCCTTGATCGAGCCGCCCGGGTTCTGGCTCTCCAGCTTGACGAACAGCCGGCAGCGGCCGGTGTCGAAGCGCGACAATTCGACCATCGGCGTCCGGCCGATCAGCTCGAGCAGCGAGGCGTGCGGCGGCCCCAGCCGGGAGAAGGCGGATGTGTCCTGGTCGGTCATGGCCTCGCTCATTGTCGCGGCAATCGAATTCGTTTCCCGTTTGGCGCAAAAAACGGGGCGTTCAAAGCAAGGGCGCGCCAAGATAACGGCGCAACGGGGAATGTCGTTCCGGCGCGCGCGGCGCGGCCGCCGGCTTCTGCGGGCTCGCGCCGGAAATTGCGCTTTTCGGACTCTGGCCAGCCGGGCCGTCACGTTTTAAGCAGGAATCCGTTGCATTTTATCTTCGGTTACCATTCCTGCCGCATCTTCGGGCGGGATGGTTTCCGGGGCGCGCCGGACGGTTTCAGGGTCCGCTGCCGCGCAATGCGGCGCCGGCACCGCCGCGCGCCCGTGCGGATGTCATGTTGTGAGGGATGCCGGAAGCCGCGCGAAGCGGCGGCCGGCCTGGTGGGGAAACATGGCGTGCCGGCCCCGACACGCCCAATAAGGGAGCGCCTCGTGAAGGTGAGCAGATACATCTGGCCTGTCGTGGGCCTGGGAGCGGTCGTCTTCTCGATATGGCTGCTCTATCACGAGTTGCGCGGGCTTTCCCTCGACGAATTATGGGACAGCCTCGCCGCCATTTCGGCGCGCGACTGGGTGCTGGCGGCCGCCGCCACGCTGGTCGCCTACGGCGCGCTCGCGGCCTACGACCATCTGGCGCTGCTCCACCTGCACCGGCGCGTCGGCTGGCTCTATATCACCATTGCCTCCTTCACCACCTACGCGCTGTCGCACAATATCGGGGCCTCGGTGTTCTCCGGCTCGGTGGTGCGCTACCGCGCCTATTCGGCCAAGGGCCTGTCCGGGGCCGAGGTCGGGGTGCTGGTCGCCTTCTGCTCCTTCACCTTCGCCCTCGGCACGGTGATGCTGACCGGCATCGTCCTCATCCTGGAACCCTCGCTCACCGAGCGTTTCGTCGACGTGCTGCCGGTCGAGGCCTCGGCTGCCACCGGCGTGTTCCTGCTGGCGCTGGTGGCGCTCTATGTCGGCGGCAGCGCGCTCAGGCTGCGCCCGCTGAAGCTCGGCCCGGTCGAGATCACCTATCCGCGGCTGCCGATCGCGCTGCGCCAGCTCGTCATCGCCCCGATCGAGCTGATCGGCGCCGCCGCCATCATCTATTTCGCCCTGCCCGCGGCCGGAAATCCCGGCTTCGCGATCGTGCTCGGCATCTTCCTCGTCTCGTTCTCGGCAGCACTTCTGTCGCATGCGCCGGGCGGGCTCGGCGTGCTGGAGCTGGTGTTCATCACCGGCCTGTCGGAGATGGACCCGGTCGACGTGCTGGCCGCGTTGCTCGTCTTCCGGCTGCTTTATCTCATCGTGCCGTTCGTCATGGCGCTTTTCGTGGTGCTCGGCTTCGAACGCTGGCAGTTTTCCCGTCAGGAGGAATAGCCGGCGGCATGCCGGGCCAGCGTATCGGCACGTTCTCCGGCGCCATCGACCCGCCCGAGACGATGAAGGCCATGGCGTCGTTCTTGGTCCAGTCGAGCCAGACCAGCCGCGAGGTCGGCACGATCTCGACGAAGCCGGAGGTCGGGTTGGGCGTCGTCGGAACGTAGACGGCGGCGAGTTCGGGGTTGTTCTCCGTCGCCGGGAACATGCGGGTGACGATGCCCACCGCGCGCATGTGCTCGGACGGGAACTCGATCAGCACCACGCGCTGGCCGGTCGGC
>DAOMOI010000132.1:0-6069 GCA_035444225.1 Aquamicrobium sp.
GTCATGATGGCGATGACGAGGATCAGCGCGCTGCCCGCCACGTTCTGCGACGGCACGATCGGCGCGGGCGCGCGCGACGGACGGGCCCGGCGCAAGAGCGGCAGCGCCCGCGCTACGGCCTTGGCGAACAGCTGGCGCGGCTCAATCATGGATTTCGAGCCTCCCGCCGGAGAGCACCATGCGCCGCGCGTCGACCTGCTCCATCAGGTTCAGGTCGTGGGTGGCGATCACCACCGCCGTGCCGAGGCGGTTCAGTTCGATGAACAGGCGCAGCAGCCGGCGCGCCAGCGGCGGGTCGACATTGCCGGTCGGCTCGTCGGCGAGCAGGATGCGCGGCTGCTCGATCAGCGCGCGCGCGATCGCCGCGCGCTGCTTCTCGCCACCCGAAAGCACCGGCGGCAGGACGTGCATGCGCTCGCCCAGCCCCACCCATTTCAAGAGCTCGATCACATCGGCGCGATAGCTCGCCTCCTCGCGCCCGCGCACGCGCAGCGGCAGCGCGACGTTCTCATAGGTCGTCATGTGGTCGAGCAGGCGGAAATCCTGGAACACGACGCCGATGCGCCGCCGCATCAGCGGCAAATCGTGCCTTGTGATGCGCGAGCGGTCCTTGCCGAAGACCGTGATCAGCCCCCGCGTCGGCTTCAGGGACAGGAACAGCAGGCGCAGAAGCGTGGTCTTGCCCGCGCCCGACGGGCCGCTGAGAAACTGGAACGACCGCTCCGGCAGGTGAAACGAGATGTCGCGCAGAATCTCCGGGCCCATGCCGTATCTCAAGCCGACATTCTCGAAGCGGATCACTGGAGTTCCTTCTCGCGTCTGCGGCAGCGCCCGGCCACGCCGCCCAGACCTCCCATTTCCATGGTTAACGCCCGGTTAACATCGGCGCGCGCTGGCGGTCGCGGCAGCGAAGCGTTAATCATTTGCGGCTAGCCCCGAGGTCAGGCAGGGAGCGAGGACCGCGAAAGGACGCCGGCCGCATGGACGACGACAAGCCACGCCCCGTTACGCCACGCCCGGTTTCAGGCGAAATCATGTCCGCCGGCGCGGCGCGCGGCCAAAGGCCGCGAGAGAGCGGCGACGTGTCCGACGCCCATTATGAAACGGTTTCGCCGGCGCAAGGGACCGCGGCCCCCGCGCGATTCGACGAAGGCGCGGCGGAATCAGAATCACCTGCCACCGGCATGGATTTCCTCAGGCACGGGGCGGCGAAGACCGAAGGCCGCGCCCGGCGCGGCGGCGCGCTGTTCTGGGGTCTCGGCCTCTTCCTCGTCGCGCTCGCCTTCTGGGTGTCGGGCGGACACGCGCTTCTCACGTCCGGCCCGGCGCCCGGCATCGCGGCAAAGACGCCGCTCGCCATCGCCGACGTCAAAAGCCGGATCGAGACGCATGGCGGCCGCGCCGTGCTGTTCGTCGAGGGCCGCGCCGCCAATGACGGCGGCGCGACGCTGGCGCTGCCGCCGATCGAGATCGCGGTGACGGCCAATGACGGCGGCGTCGCCCGCTATCGGCTGGCCGCCACGGATACGGAATTGAAACCGGGGGACCGCTATTCCTTCTCCAGCCGGCTCGATGCGCCGGCGAGCGGGGTCAGGACGGTCGCGGTCGCATTTCAGGAGGATGAACGCTGATGCCAGTGGTGCGGGGCAAGGACATCGAGGTGCTGTTCAGCGCCTCCGCCGTCGCAAGACGCAATCTCGAACTCGCGAAGGAGATCGCGGGGCGCGACTATGACGACCTGCTCGTCATCTCGATCCTGAAGGGCTCCTTCGTCTTCGCCGCCGACCTGATCCGCGCCATGCACGACACCGGCCTGTCGCCGGAAGTCGAGTTCATCTTCATCTCCAGCTACGGCGCCGGCACCGTCTCGGGCGAGGTCAAGGTGCTGCGCGACATCGACAACGAGGTGGCGGGCCGCGACGTGCTCCTGATCGACGACATCCTCGAATCCGGCAAGACGCTGAAGTTCACCCGCGACCTGATGCTGTCGCGCGGGGCGAAAAGCGTGTCCATCGCCGTCCTTCTCGACAAGCGCGAAAAGCGCCAGACCGACCTCGACGCCGATTTCGTCGGCTTCGAGTGCCCGGATTACTTCGTCGTCGGCTACGGCATGGATGCCGGCCACGCATTCCGCGAGCTGCCTTTCGTCGGCATGGTCAAGGGAGACGTCTGACATGGCCAAAATCCTGATCGTCGAGGACGACGCTTCCGTTCGCACCTTCACCGCCCGCGCCATCGCCGCCACGGGCCACGCCGTCGAGACGGCGGAGGACGGCGACCTCGGCCTCGCCTCGATCCGCGAGGCGCAAGGCGGCTACGACCTCGTGCTCTCCGACATCCGCATGCCGGCGATGGACGGCATCGAGATGGCCAAGCGCGCGGCGAGCGAGTTCCCCGGCCTGAAGATCCTGCTGATGACCGGCTACGCCGAGCAGCGCGAACGCGCCGCCGACCTGCAACGCGTCGTCGTCGACGTGGTGGCGAAGCCGTTTTCGCTGAATGAGATCAGGGCGAAGGTGGAAAAGGCGATGGTGAGCGAATAGGGAGTAGCGAATAGCGAATAGGGATTTCTGGCGCTCTCTATTCCCTACTCACTACTCACTATTCGCTATTCGCTCACGACGAATTCCAGATAGATCGTTCTTTGCAGGAACGACTGATTGTCGTCGGAGAGGATCGACAGCATCGTCGCGCCGTCGTCGCGTTGCCACACGCCCAGCCCTTCCATGTTGTCGATATGCGAGGAAAGGTCGGCTTCGATCAGCACCTCGCCATCGACCAGCGCGCCGGGGCGGATCGTAGCGCCCGCGATGCGGCGCAGGCGCATGCCGACGCTGAAGGGCGGCCGGTAGCGCCGTTCCAGCAGGATCAGGTCGCCGCCGGGCAGGAAGGCGCCGTCGGTGACGTCGAAATCGTCCGACCGCCGGACCTTGAACACGCCCTTGCCCGGTCCGTCGACGATCGCCGCGAAGATGTCGCCATTGGCGTCGATGCTGCGCTCGGCGACGACGATGCGCAGCCCGCCTTGCGGCGCGCGCGCTACCGTCTCGATGCCGCGGTTGAAGCGCAGCTCATGGCGCGGGATGACGAAGTCGAGATCGCGAAGCGGCCGCCCGGCCCCGTCGGAGCCGAGCCGGTATTCGGTCAGCCGCGCGGCGCGCTCGAAGGAGACCGTGGCGACGCCGTCAGCGACCTCCAGCCCCTCGGCGTCGGCCAGCCGCTTGTCGTCGATGGCGCGGCCATTGCGGTCCACCATCGCCTGCATGCGGAAGCCCTCGACGCCTTGCGGAACGCCCGCGTCGTCACGGCGGATGCGGCCGAAGAACCAGTAGCCGTGATCGGCGACACCGACGAAGTCGCCGCCGGGCGTCAGGAAGCGCAGCGCCGACAGCTGGCCGAAGGCGGGCGCGGACGCGCGCATCTCGAAACCGCCGGCGAATTCGAGCGCGCCGAAGCGCGTCTCGCCCGATCCGCGCCGGAAATGGAGGATGGGCCGGCTCTCGACCTCGACCGCGAACGGCGCCTCGTCGGCCCGGACGGCCGTGGCGGAGGAAACGAAGGCGAGCGCGAGAAGGACCGCCGCAAGGGCAGCCCTCACCGGCGGCCAGCGACCCGGCGCGCGCCGCGCTGGGTCTCCTCGCCGAACAGGGCGGCCAGCTGCTCGGTCATCGCGCCGGCCAGCTCCTCGGCATCGACGATGGTGACGGCGCGGCGATAGTAGCGCGTCACGTCGTGGCCGATGCCGATGGCGAGCAGCTCGACCGGCGAGCGCGTCTCGATCAGCTCGATGACGCCGCGCAGGTGCCGTTCGAGGTAGTTGCCCGGATTGACCGACAGCGTCGAATCATCGACCGGCGCGCCGTCCGAGATCATCATCAGGATCTTGCGCTGCTCGGGCCGGGCGATCAGCCGGCTATGCGCCCACAGCAGCGCCTCGCCGTCGATGTTCTCCTTCAGCAGCCCCTCGCGCATCATCAGGCCGAGATTGCGCCTGGAGCGCCGCCAGGGCGCGTCGGCACTCTTGTAGACGATGTGGCGCAGGTCGTTCAGCCGGCCGGGATTGGCGGGCTTGCCGTCCTTCAGCCACTTCTCGCGCGACTGGCCGCCCTTCCACGCCCGCGTGGTGAAGCCGAGGATCTCGACCGAGACGCCGCAGCGTTCCAGCGTCCGCGCCAGGATGTCGGCGCAGGTGGCGGCGACCGTGATCGGCCGTCCGCGCATCGAGCCGGAATTGTCGATCAGAAGCGTCACCACCGTGTCGCGGAACTGGGTGTCGCGTTCCCACTTGAACGACAGCGGCTGCATCGGGTCGATGACGACGCGCACGAGGCGGGCGGTGTCGAGCACGCCTTCCTCGAGGTCGAAATCCCACGAGCGGTTCTGCTGCGCCATCAGGCGGCGCTGGAGCCGGTTGGCCAGCCGGCCGACGATGCCCTGCAGATTGGCGAGCTGCTTGTCGAGGAAGGCGCGCAGGCGGTCGAGCTCCTCCTCGTCGCACAGCTCCTCGGCGCCGACCATCTCGTCGAACTCGCCGGTGAAGACCTTGTAGTCGAAATCCTTGGCGAAATTCGCGAACGGGTTGTCCTGCCGGTTGGTCTCGCCGGCCGTCTCGGCGTCGAGGTCGTCGTCGTCGGCATAGTCGTCGGCCGAGGCGTCGGCCGCCTCGCTCTCGCCCGCTTCCTGGTCGTCGTCGGAGGCGTCGGCCTCCTCGGCCTGCGAGGCTTCCGAGCCCTGGTCGTCCTCGCCGCCGTCCTCGCTGTTTTCCTCGCCCTGCGGCTGGTCGGGATCGTCCTCGTCCTGATCCTGCTCCTGCTGGTCCTCGCCCAGCTCCTCGGCCATTTCCATCGACACCAGCATGTCGCGGATGTGGCGGGCGAATGCCTGCTGGTCGTCGAGCGAGCCGAGAAGCCCGTCGAGGTCGGCCCCCGCCTTGTCCTCGATCCAGCCGCGCCACAGCTCCACCACCTGCGCGGCCGATTCCGGCGCCGGCCGGCCGGTCAGCCGCTCGCGCACCATCAGCGCCACCGCTTCCTCGAGCGGGGCGTCGGCGCGGTCGGTGACGCCGGCGAGGTTGGCGCGGGCATAGCGGTCTTCGAGCATGTGGCCGATATTGTCGGCCACGCCCGGCATGGCGCGGCTGCCGATGGCCTCGACGCGCGCCTGCTCGACCGCGTCGAAGATGGCGCGCGCCTGCGGCCCCTCGGGCGCGAGCTTCGCATGCAGGCGCTGGTCGTGCCGCGCCCGCCGCAGCGCCATCGAATCGCCCAGGCCACGCGTCACCGCGACGTCCTCGAAGGTGGGCTTCTTCGGCAGCTCGGGCAGGCGCACGCGCTCGGCCGCCATGCCCGGCCGCTCCTTGGAGAAGGCGACCTCCAGCTCGCCGTCGCCGGCGATGGCGCGCACGCAGACGGTGACCGCGCGCTTGAACGCGTCGGCGTCGCTGCCCTTCACGGGCCGGTCGCGGGTGTTGTCGCCGGGCTTGGCCAAGGGATGCTACCCCAGAGCGATGTTGGCGGCGCTTTCCGGCAGGTCCTCGCCGAAGGCGCGCTGGTAGAACTCGGCCACCACCGAACGCTCCAGCTCGTCGCACTTGTTCAGGAAGGTCAGGCGGAAGGCGAAGCCGACATCGTCGAAGATCTCGGAGTTCTCCGCCCACATGATGACCGTGCGCGGGCTCATCACGGTCGACAGGTCGCCATTGATGAAGGCCGAGCGCGTCATGTCGGCGACGCGCACCATCTTGTTGACGATCTCGCGGCCCTTCTCGTTCTGGAAGTGCTTGGCCTTGGCCAGGATGATCGCGACTTCCTTGTCGTGCGGCAGGTAGTTCAGCGTGGTGACGATGGACCAGCGGTCCATCTGCGCCTGATTGATCTGCTGCGTGCCGTGATAGAGGCCGGTCGTATCGCCGAGGCCGACCGTGTTGGCGGTGGCGAACAGGCGAAAAGCGGGGTGCGGGCGGATGACCCTGGACTGGTCGAGCAGGGTCAGCCGGCCCGACGATTCCAGCACGCGCTGGATGACGAACATCACGTCCGGGCGGCCGGCGTCGTACTCGTCGAAGACGAG
>DAOMOI010000133.1:0-6044 GCA_035444225.1 Aquamicrobium sp.
ATGGCGAGCTACATCCTGGCGCGGCGGATGCTGGAAAGCAGCTATCTCGCGGTCGAGGCGCTCAACCGGCTGCTTTATCCGACTTTGGCGCGCGCGGCCGCCGAAGGACTGCACAACGCCGTGCCGGTCGTGCGCAGGAGCGCCGCCGCCGCCGCCTTCATCGGCGTCGCCACGGCGGTGGCGGTCTACATACTCGCGCCGGTGCTGCCCTATATCTTCGGCCCGGAATACGTCTCGCTCGTCGCCTTCGTGCGCATCCTGTGCTGGATCGTGGTGCCGTTCGGCATCGCCTCGATCGCGCTGGAGGCGATCGGCGCGTCGGGCCATCAGGCGCAGCGCGCCATGGTGCTGGGCATCGGCAGCATCCTCGGCGCGGCGCTGTCGGCGTGGGCGACATGGTATTCCCCGCCCGCCGGCACCTTCATTTCATTCTATGTTATAGAATTCGTGATGCTTATCGCTTCCTGGCGCATGTTCGCCAGGCTCGTTCGCGACGACAGGGCAGCGTCGGCACGGAGGAAAGGATGACAGCCGCATCGACACCAGCGCCGACCCGCGAGACGACGGCCGAAGGCGCGGCGGCCGGCCGCTCGGGCATCCGGCCGATGACGCGCGACGACATCCCCGCCGTCGAGGCGATCTTCCGCACTGCCTTCGCCAAGCACGGCCCGGTGGACGATCTCGGCGCCTATATCGAGAAGCTGTTCTTCACCAGCCCCCATTACAGCGACGAGCATGGCAGCATCGTCTACGAGGACGCCAGGAAGGGCGTGACCAGCGCCATCTTCTCGCTGCCGATGCCGTTCGAGGTTCATGGCCGGCCCGTGACGGCGCGGCTGCTCTGCGCCTTCATGTCCGACGGAACCAAGAGCGGCGCGCTCGGCGCGGGGCGCATCACCCGCAGCCTGCGCGCCGATCAGGTCGAGTTCTGCTTCACCGACAACGCCTCGCCGGTCAGCGCCGCCCATTGGGCGACGGGCGGCGGCATCGCGCTGCCGGTCGAGAGCCTGGAATGGCGGCGCGCCTTCCAACCGCTCAGCGCCGCGCTTCACGACCTGCGCGGCAAGCGCGGCTGGGGCGTGCTTCGCCTGCTCGCCGCGCCGGCACGCCTCCTCGACCGCGCCATACTGGCGCGCCGGCCGGAGATCAGGCCGGTTGCGGCCGCCGGCTGCACCACCAAGCCAGCCGCGCCGCAGGCCTTCCTCGATCATTGTGGGCCAATGACGGCGCGGTTCGCCGTGCGGCCGGTGTGGACGCAGGAGCATTTCGACTGGCTCCTGCGCATGGTGGCGCTGAACGAGGGCCTCGGGCCGCTCCATTGCCGCGTGGTCGAGGACGCGGGCAAGGTCATCGGCGTATTTCTGTTCTGCGGCCGGCCGGGCGGGGAAGCGACGGTGCTGAACCTCGTCTGCGAGGAGGGGCGCGAGTTCGACGCCACGGCGCAGATGTTCGCCTGCCTTGCCGAGGAGGGCCATGTCGCGGCCGTCGGCCGGGCCCAGCCCTTCATGATAAACGCCGTCATGCGCCAGCGGCAGCTCATCTTCCGCCATCGCGGCTATCTGTGTTTGAACACGCGCCATCCCGACCTGCTCGAGGCGGCGCGGCGCGGCGACTTCTATATCGGCGGCCTCGCCTCGGAAAGCTGGAGCCGCCTGGTCACGGACGAATAGGCCGACTTAACCCGATTTTTACCACGGCTGCATAATCCTCGCGGTTGATCCAGCAAACGCCCGGACATACGCTTTCAAGGGGCCGGCCGGGCGGAGACAATAGCCCATGTACAGTCCACGCCAGCCCGGAACGCCGCAACCGAAGGGGATGGCCGCCCCCGGATCGCAGGGCGCGCCGGCGCAGGGCTCGCTGCTTTCGGCGCGGCCGCGGGACAGGCAGCCTTCCACCTATCTGCCCGGCCTTTCGGCCATCGGCCTGATCGGCATCGACGATTTCCTGACCTGGTTGCATCGCGGGCGCGGGTGGATCCTCGCCATGATCCTGCTCTGCACGCTGGCCGCGCTCGCCTATGCGCTGGCGGCGACGCCGCGCTACACAGTTTATACCGACATCGTTGTCGACCCGGCCAACCTCAACATCGTAAATGACGACGTCTTCGCCACCAGCCCGCAGCGCGACACCCAGCTGATGGAGGTCGAGAGCAAGATGCGGGTGCTGACCTCGCGCAACGTGCTGGCGCGCGTGATCGAGCAGCTGCGCCTGACCGAGGACGAGGAATTCGTCAAGCCCGACCTGCTTGCCCCGCTGAAGGCGCTCCTCGGCCTCGGGACCGAGGACGGCGACGCCTCGCTCGCCGCCATGCGGGCCCTGAGCGAGCGGGTCGAGGCGCGGCGCGAGGAACGCTCCTTCGTCGTCGTGCTGAGCGTGTGGAGCGAGGAGCCGGCCAAGGCGGTCTCGATATCCGAAGCAATCGTCAGTGCATTCGAGGACGAGCTTTTCCGCTCGGCCTCGGAAAGCGCCGGCCGCGTCGCCGACAACCTCTCCCAGCGGCTCGACGAGCTGCGCCGCAACGTCACCGAGGCCGAGCGCCGGGTCGAGGAGTTCCGCAGCGCCAACGGGCTGCAAACGGCGAATGGCGAGCTGGTCAGCAACCGGCTTTCGAGCGAACTGAACACCCAGGTTTTGGGGGCGCAGCAGCGGCTGATCGAGGCGCAGTCGCGCCACGCGCAGATGAGCGCGGCGATCGCGCGCGGACAGGCGGCCAGCGCCGACATCTTCGATTCGACGGCGATGAGCGGGCTGCGCACGCAACGCAACACGATCGAGCAGCAGATCGGCTCGATCGACCGCACCTACGGCCCGCAGCACCCGCGCATGATCGCGGCCCTTTCGGAGCGCGCGACGCTGGACGAGGCCATGGAACGCGAGGCGCGGCGCATCCTCGAACTGGCGCGGACCGATCTGGCGCGCGAGCAGGCGGCCTTCGACGCGCTCAGCGCCAAGGCCGACGAGGAGCGCGCCAACGTCTTCACCGACAACGCCGCCCTGGTCCAGCTCCGCGACCTCGAACGCGAGGCGCGCTCGCGCGCGGCGATCTACGAGACCTATCTGGCGCGCGCGCAACAGGTCGGCGAGCGCCAGCAGATCGACGCCACCAATGTGCGCGTCATCTCGCCCGCCGTCCCGCCCAAGGCGCGAAGCTGGCCGCCGCGCACGCTGTTCCTGCTCGCCGCCGGCGCCATCCTCGGCGCCATCGCCGGCTTCGCGATCGCGATCGGCCTCGGCCTGTGGCGCTTCCTGCGCAGCCCGCAGCCCCGCCCCGAGGGCCAGACGCTGCCGTCGCAGGCATGAATGGCGGCCACATAGCCCGGCCCGCCAGCGGGCCCGCCCTGCCGCCATGGCTCGGCACGCTGCTGTTCATGGCGATGTCGCTGTTCCTGCTGGTGTCGATCACGCCCTATTTCGACCTGACGGGCGAGGCGGTGCTCGACCCCTCGGCCGGCAAGTCGAACCGGCTCAACCAGATCGTGACGCTGACGATCACCGCCGGCTTTCTCGCCTGGGGCGCGGCGCACCCGATGCGCGGCATCATCCTGCAACCGCGCGCGCTGCTGGCGGTGCTGTTCCTGTGGTTCCTGACCGTTTCGCTGGTGTCCGCCCACCCGATGCTCGGCATCAAGGACGTGGTGCTCGCCGTGCTGACCATCGCCAATGCCGGCATCTACCTGCTGCTGCCGTCCTCGGAGCGGCATTTCGCCAGGATGCTGGCATGGTCGATGCTGGTCATGCTGGCCTTCGCCTATTTCGGCGTCGTCTTCAAGCCGACGCTCTCGATCCATCAGGCTTCGGAACTGCGCGAGCCGATGAATGCCGGCTTCTGGCGCGGCCATTTCCCGCACAAGAACGCCGCCGCCGCCGCCATGGCGCTCGCCATCTTCTTCGGCCTCTACGTCATGCGGGCGTGGTCGCGCGCGGCGGGGCTCGTCATCGTCGTGCTCGCGCTGTTCTTCCTCATCAACACCGGCGGCAAGACGTCGTCGGCGATGGTGCCGTTCATCCTCGTCCTCGCCTTCCTGTTCGAGAAGATGCGCCCGCTTCGCGCGGCGATGGTGATCGGCGGGGTCGCGAGCTTCAACATCCTGGCGGTGGGCACCGCCGTATGGCCGACTCTGGGCCGGTTCATCTCCGATCTCGGCATCGACGCCACCTTCACCAACCGCACCGACATCTGGCGGCTCGCCTTCGAGGCCTTCGCCGAGCGGCCGTTCACCGGCTACGGGCCGCGCGCCTTCTGGCAGACCGAGGAGCTGGTCCATGGCGGCGGCGCCGTGGAGACATGGGCGGTGGCGGCGACCAGCGGCCACAATTCCTATCTCGACATCGCGCTGAGCACGGGCATTCCGGGCCTCGTCATGGCGCTGTGCTTCGTGCTCGTCCTGCCGCTGCGCGACATCGGCCGCATCGCCCCGCAGGACCAGCACTCGCCGCTGACGCGGCTTTTCGTGCGCATCTGGCTCTACGCCCTGTTCCATGCCGTGCTGGAGAGCTTCTTCTTCGTCGGCGGCAACATCATCTGGTTCATGCTGGTGGTGGCGCTGACGGGCCTGCGGCTGCAATCGCGCGCTGTGCTGGAGACGGGCGCGCGGCGGCGCGGGGTGACGGCGGCGGCCCATGCCTGACCAGCCCCCGCGCCTGCTCGCCATCAACAACTATTTCTATCGCCGCGGCGGGGCGGAAGCCGTGTTCTTCGACCATATGGCGATGTTCGAGGCCATCGGCTGGGACGTGGTGCCCTTCGCCATGCAGCACGACCAGAACGAGCCCTCAGCCTATGCCGGCTATTTCGTCTCCGAGATCGAATACGGCCGCAGGACCGGCCCGCTGCGCAAGGCGGCGCAGGCGGCGAACATCCTCTATTCGTTCGAGGCCCAGCGCAATCTGCGCCGGCTGATCGAGACCGCGCGCCCGTCCATCGCCCACGCCCACAACGTCTATCACCACCTGTCGCCGTCGATCTTCCCGACGCTGAAGGCTGCCGGGATTCCCGTGGTCATGACCGTCCACGACCTGAAGCTCGCCTGCCCGGCCTACAAGATGCTGCGCGACGGCAAGGTGTGCGAGGAGTGCAAGGGCGGGCGCATCCACAACGTGCTGCGCCACCGCTGCATCAAGGACTCTTACGCCCTGAGCGGCCTCGTCCTGGCCGAGACCGCGCTGCACCGCGCGCTCGGCCTCTACCGCGACAAGGTCGACCGGCTCGTCGTGCCCTCCACCTTCTATCTGGAAAAGCTGGTCGAATGGGGCTGGCCGCGCGAGATGATGGTCCATATCCCGAATTTCGTGAACGCGGACCAGTATCGCGACGATTGGGAGGAAGACGACTATTTCGTCTTCGCCGGCCGGCTGGCGCCGGAAAAGGGCCTCGCGACGCTGATCCGCGCCGCCGCCCTTTCCGGCCAGCGCCTCGTCATCGCAGGTACGGGGCCAGAGGAGGCGGCGCTGCGGGCGCTTGCCGCCGAGGCCGGCGCGAATGTCACCTTCTCCGGCTACCTGTCCGGCCCGGCGCTGCACGAGGCCATCGGCCGGTCGAAGGCGCTGGTCCTGCCGTCCGAATGGTACGAGAACGCGCCGATCAGCGTGCTCGAAGCCTATGCGCTCGGCCGGCCGGTGATCGGCGCGCGGATCGGCGGCATCCCCGAAATGATCCGCGAGGGCGAGACCGGGCTGCTGTCGCTGCCCGGCGACGCGGCAAGCCTTGCCGACGCGCTCACCGCCATGGCCGCGAAAAGCGAGGCCGAGCGCGGGGCGATGGGACGGGCCGGCCGGCAATGGATCGCGCGGGAATTTTCCGCCTCCGCCTATCTCGAGCGCACGCTTGCCCTCTACCGTGCGCTCGGCGCAGTCTGACGGTTCACTCGATTTCCAGCAGGAAGAAGGTGGTCGGCCCCGAAGGCGCGTCGTTCGCCAGCCGGAACTCGACCTTGCCCTCGCCCCGCGCCACCGGCGGATGGACGCGGCCGTCGAGGCCGACCGGCGACAACCGCCACCGGCCCGCGCGCGCCAGCGCGACCTCCACCGTGCCGGCACGCAGC
>DAOMOI010000134.1:0-6024 GCA_035444225.1 Aquamicrobium sp.
GTCTCGCAGAACGGCGACGTCGAGAACCGCGTCGTCGAGCTGCCGGCCGGCACCACCGCCTCGCAGCTTCACGAGGCCTCCAACTTCCTCAACGCCCACATAAGAGGCCGCACGCTGGCCGAGGCGCGGGCCGAGATCGCGCGGCTGAGCGAGGAGACGCGCGCCGCGCTCGACACGCTGTCGCAGGACCTCGTCGAGCGCGGGCTGGCCGTGTGGGCCGGCAGCGAAAGCGGCCTGCCGGCGCGGCTGATCGTGCGCGGCCGCGCCAACCTCTTGGAAAACGTCACCGCGCAGGCCGACCTCGACCTCTTACGCCACCTGTTCGAGGACCTGGAGACCAAGGAAGGGCTGATCCAGCTTCTCGACCTGGCCGAGGAAGGCTCGGGCGTACGCATCTTCATCGGCTCGGAGAACCGGCTGTTCTCGCTGTCCGGCTCGTCGCTGGTGGTCGCGCCCTATCGCGACAAGGACGCGCGCGTCATCGGCGCGCTCGGCGTCATCGGCCCGACGCGGCTGAACTATGCCCGGATCGTGCCGATGGTCGACTATACCGCCCATCTGGTCAGCCGCATCCTGCGCTGACGCTTGCCGCCTGCGGCATAGGAACCGATTCCCCTCGACCCCTTGATTTTCCCGTGTCGAAGCTCGATATCGGGCACGAATTCTTGAATCCATGCAAGGGATCGGACGAGGCGATGAGCGAACAGCCGAAAGACAACCGCGCGCCCGAGGAAACAGCGGCACAGAGCGAATACGCGCAGACCGCGGCCGAGGGCGAGGCTTTCCAGGCCGGCGCCGAGACGGAGCAGGCGGCCGACTACGAGGCCGTGGTCAAGCTCGTCAAGGAGAACGAGGAACTGAAGGACCGCGCGCTCCGGCTCGCGGCCGAGATGGAGAATCTGCGCCGCCGCGCCGCGCGCGACGTGCAGGACGCCAAGGCCTATTCGATCGCGAATTTCGCCCGCGACATGCTCCAGGTCGCCGACAATCTCGACCGGGCGCTGGAAGCGGTGCCGGCCGAGGCGAAGGAGAGCGGCGACGCCGGCTTCAAGGCGCTGGTCGAGGGCGTCGAGCTGACCGGCCGGGCGATGATGACCTCGCTGGAGCGCCACGGGGTGAAGAAGCTCGACCCCAAGGGCGAGCGGTTCGATCCGAACTTCCATCAGGCCATGTTCGAGGTGCCGGACCCGTCGGTGCCGACGGGAACCGTGGTGCAGGTGGTGCAGACCGGCTACGTCATCGGCGAGCGGGTGCTGCGCCCGGCCATGGTCGGCGTCGCCAAGGGCGGTCCGAAGCAGGCCGCCGCCGACGCGCCGGCCGAGGCGAACCCGGCCGAGGCGCAAGGCGGCAAGGACGCCTGAGGCCTTTGCGGCCTCTTCCGCCAGCCGTCTTCATCGGGTAGTGCTGGCGGGGGAGGCTCGCCATGGACCAGATCGTCTTTCTCGACTATGCGGGCATCGCGGTCTTCGCCGCCACCGGCGCGCTTTCGGCCTCGCGCAAAGAGCTCGACATCATCGGTTTCCTCTTCCTCGCGGCGATCACCGGCGTCGGCGGCGGCACGGTGCGCGACCTGATCCTCGGCGTGCCGGTGTTCTGGGTCGTCAACCACGACTATCTCGCCGTCTGCGCGGCGGTCGCGCTCATCGTCTACTTTACCGCCCACAGGATCGAATCGCGCTACAAGCTGCTGCTGTGGCTCGATGCGGTGGGGCTGGCCGCCTATGCCGTCTATGGCGCGTGGAAGGGGCTGGTCGTCACCGGCTCGGCGCCGGTCGCCATCGTCACCGGCATGCTGACGGCGACGCTGGGCGGCATATTGCGCGACCAGATCGCCGGAGAGCCCTCGGTGCTGATGCGGCAGGAAATCTACGTCACCGCCGCCATGGCCGGCGCGGTGGCCTTCTCCATTCTCGGCATAGCCGGCCTGCCGACGGTGGCGGCGGCGCTCGCCGCCTTCGCCATCGCCTTCCTGATCCGTGCCGGCGCGATCCGCTACGGCTGGTCGATCCCGACCTATCGCAGCCGGCCGGGCCGCCGGCCGGAAGACATCCCGTAAAACCTACAGCAGACCGGCCTGCTGGGCCTCCTCGCGCAAATTCTGGCGCGGGCGCGGGCCGACCTGGGCGATGACCAGCCCGGCGGCAAGCGAGCCGAGCGCGCCGCATTCGGCAAGGCCGCGCCCTTGCGTGTAGCCGGCAAGGAAGCCGGCGGCGTAGAGGTCGCCCGCCCCGGTCGTGTCCACGACCTCGTCGACGGAGAGCGCCATCACCTTGACCGTCTCGTCGCCGCGCACGACGACCGAGCCCTTCTCCGAGCGGGTGACGGCGGCGAGGCGGCAATCCTTGCGGATCGCCTCCAGCGCCGTCTCGAAGGGCGCGGTCTCGTAGAGCGACTTCAGCTCGCTCTCGTTGGCGAAGACGATGTCGACCGTGCCCGAGCGCATCAGGTCGAGGAACTCGCCGCGATAGCGATCGACGCAGAACGGGTCGGAGAGCGTCATCGACACCTCGCGTCCGGCGGCGTGGGCTTGCGCCGCCGCGAGCCGGATCGCCTCCTTGGCGCGCGGCGGGTCCCAGAGATAGCCCTCGAAATAGGTCACCTTGGTCGCCTCGACCTTGTCGGCCTCGATATCTTCCGGGCCAAGCTCGACCGCGGCGCCGAGATAGGTGTTCATCGAGCGCTCGCCGTCGGGCGTGACGAAGATCATCGAGCGCGCGGTCGGCGCGCCGTCTTCCAGCGGCGTCGAATCGAAGGCCACGCCTTGCGCCCGGATGTCGTGGGCATAGACGGCGCCGAGATGGTCCTTGGCCACCCGGCCGATATAGGCGGCGCGCGCGCCGAAGGAGGCGAGGCCGGCCGCCGTGTTGCCGGCGCTGCCGCCCGACGCCTCGATCGCCGGCCCCATGCGGGAATAGAGCAGCTCGGCACGCCCGGCGTCGATCAGGTTCATCGCACCCTTGACGATGGAATTGTCGACGAGGAACGCCTCGTCGCAGCGGGCGATGATGTCGACGATGGCGTTGCCGATGCACAGCACGTCAAACCGGCTCATGAGGCTCTCCGGGAAGCGGAACAGGACAGGAGCCCGGATTTAACCGGCGGGAGCGCGAATGCAAGGACAATCAGGCCGCGCGCACCGGGCCGGAGAACCACGGCGCGGCCGCGTAGAGCCGGAACCACGGCGCATAGCGCGCGCTGTTGGCGGCGATATCGGCGCGAAGCGGGGCGATATCGCGCCAGTCATAGGCCTCGACCTCGTCGGGGTTCGGGCTGACCTCGCCGTCGTAAAGGCCGGTGAAGACGTGGACGATCTCGTTCTCCCACAGGCCCTCGCCCACCTGCGCCTGATAGGGAAACAGGCCTGCGAAGGCGAGCGGCAGCGCGATGCCCATTTCCTCGCGCAGCCGGCGGCCGGCGGCCTCGGCCGCGTCCTCGCCGTAGCGGGGATGGGTGCAGCAGGCATTGGCCCACTGGCCGGGCGAGTGGTATTTGTGCGCCGCGCGCCGCTGCACCAGCATGCGCCCGGCCGGGTCGAAAACCAGCACCGAGATGGCGCGGTGGCGCAGGTTCTTGCGGTGGGCGGCGAGCTTGCCGGCCCGGCCGACCGGCCGGTCGGCGGCATCGACCAGGATGACCTGTTCCTCGCTCACGCAAACATCCTTTTCCCTGTCGCGAACGCCCACGCCGTCAGTGGTCGTGGGTGCCGAGACGGTGGTGCAGGCGCGCGTCGTGCGTCTTGAAGTGGTCGGTAAACCACGAATCGAGCCGGCTGGAAAGCTGCGCCCGCGCGCCTTCGGGGTCCGCCTCGTAGCCGTCCATGATGTCGCGGATATCGTCGAGCAGCTCCTCATGCGCCGCCTTGTGCTCGTTCAGCTGGTCGTAGCGGTGCTCGCGCATGAAGCGTTCCTCGAGCGCGAAATGGGCGGAGATGGCGCGGAAGATCTCGCCGAGGAAGGCGGTAACGTCCGGCGTCTCGCCCTCGGCGATCAGCTTCTCGTGCACCTCGTTGATCAGGTCGATCATCTCGCGGTGCTCGTGGTCGACGGCCTCGACGCCGACGCTGTAATGGGCTTTCCATTCGATCAGGGCCATGGGTTTTATCCTTTCGCCTCAGTGGAAGATGAAGCCGCCGCCGTCGGCGCGGAAATCGACGACGCGGTGGTCGGCGGGCTTCAGCTCGACCATCCGCCTCCCCTCCCAGTCGAATTCGTCGCCCGGACGGTCGCGCATGCGCACGGCAAGCTCGTAGCTGCCGGCCGGCAACTCGAAGCTGCGGTTGACGCGCGAGGGTCCGTCGCCGGCGATGCCGGAGGGCGGCACCTCGGCGGCGAAGACCGGCTGGCCGTCGATCTCGAACTCGACGGCGATGGACGGGCGGCCGCGCGGGCAGATCTGGGTGCGGCGCATGTTGGGCGGCATCTTCGCCAGCTCCTCCTCGGTCGCCGGCCGGCAGGCGGCGCGGCGGTCGGCGCCATGGCTGAAGGACAGCGTGACGACGCCCATGCCCTCAGCGATGCTGCGATGGCGCGGCCAGTCGGACAGGGCGGCGACCCCGGCGATGAAAAGCGCCAGCACGGCAAAGCGCAGAGGCATCCACAGCGCATCGCTCATGACTGCGCCTCCTCCATCTCGGCGGCCGGCTCTTTGGCCGCCGTCTTTGCCGGCAGAGGCTCGAGTCCGGCGGCGAAGGCCGCCTTCTCGGCCTCGTAGCGGCCGGTCTCCAAGGGCGAGGCCCAGATCGTCGCCAGCCGCTCGCGCGGCACGCGCCGGCGCAGATAGGGATCGCGCTCGCCGGCGAAACGTTCCTTCGTCCATTGAACGCCGAGGCGGTTGTAGCAGGTGCTTTCGCTGCATCCGGCGACGACGACGCCTTCGGCGAGGTTCTTGCTCAGGATGAAGTCGATCAGCGAGGGCGGGATCATGGCGACACAGGGGAAGGTGACGACGCCGCCAATGTCGCCGCCGCCCGCGCCATGCTCGCAGGCCAGCACCAGCGTGCGCTGCGCGCCTTGCAGCTCGGCGGAAGCGGCGATGACGCTGTCGCGGACCTCGCTCAAGGGTTGGCCGGGCAGGTCGATGCCGGTCTTCAGGTCCTGCTGGCGGCGGAACGGCGTCGAGGACGGGCACGAGCCCATGCAGATGCCGCAGGAGACGCAAAGGTCGGCATCGACCTCGGCCTGATGCGGGAACGGCTCGCCATCGGTGCGCGGCACCAGCCGGATCGCCTCGTAGGGGCAGTCCTCGACGCAGCGGTTGCAGCCGTTGCAATTGGGCAGGTCGATCTCGGCCGCCGGGGCGCGACGGAAGGGCGGCAGCCACGGCATCACCGCCAGCATGGTCGAGACGCCGACCATCAGCGCCCACAGCGTCCACGGCCCCCAGTCCTCGGCGAGCGGATAGAGCGGCAGATAGAACCAGTCGATGCCGATCTCGTCCGGCACCTTGGTCAGGTCTGCCGGCCCCTGGCTCAGCGCCGGCTTCCACAGCGCCGCGGCGACCAGCGCGGCGAGGATCAGCGCGGCGAGCGCGCGCGGCGGGTTGGTCTTCGGCCGCGAGATGCGCTGGATATGGATCCACATCACCAGAAGCAGGATCAGCGGGATGGCGATGTGGAGGAACACCAGCAGCGAGAAGAAGCGGCCGGAAAGATGTTCGGGCGTCAGGAAGTTGCGCGCCAGCGGTTCGCCGAAGATCGGGAAGACGTCGAGCAGCTTGGCCGAGACCACGGCGACATATTGCGCCAGCTCGTCCCAGACCAGCCAGTAGCCGGTGATGCCGGAGACATAGAGGAACCAGATCAGCGGCACGCCGGTGAACCACGAGAACCAGCGCGTGCCGCGATAGCGGTCGAGCGAGAACTCGCGCAGCAGGTGGAGCACCATGGTGACCACCATCAGGTCGGAGGCGTAGCGGTGGAGGCTGCGCATCACGCCGGCATGATACCAGTGCGGCCCGCTCATCCACTCGACCGAGGAATAGGCGTCGACGACGCCGGTGTCGAAGAACAGGAACAGATAGACGCCC
>DAOMOI010000135.1:0-5982 GCA_035444225.1 Aquamicrobium sp.
CGTCACCGTGGCCCAGAGGCCGATGTCCGGGCCGACGCCGACGAACAGGCCGCCGATGCAGATCGCCAGCACCAGCAGCGGGATCGCCAGCACCGTCCTGGCCGACGCATCCGCGTGAAGCTTTATGAGCTCGCGGTCATAGACCGGGTTTCCCGCCCGCTCGGAAAGACGGTCGCGGGTGCGCCGCACCGCGCGCGCGACCTCGCTGTTGCGGCGCGCCCTGGTGCGGTCCACAATGTTCTTGTCGATGCTGGTCGGGCGCTGCTCTGCCATTGAGGGGTTCGACATTTCCGCATGGAAACCTTCCGTCAGGGCAAGCTAGCCGCGAATGATTAAAAGAGCCTTCCCCCCGAGGCGGGCACGCCGCAACAGGCTGGCCGATCTGGCGCTGGCGCTCGCCGTCCTCGGCGCGGTGGCGCTCGCGGCCGAGTACGCGCTCTATCTGTGGCCGGCCGAGACGCTGGCCGGCAGGGCGCGCATCGCCGACGGCGATTCCCTCGTCATCGCCGGGGCGCGCATCCGGCTGGAAGGCATCGACGCGCCCGAGCTGGGGCAGAATTGCGGGCGCGCCGGCGGCGAATATGCATGTGGCCGCGAGGCGCGCGCGGCGCTGGCGCGGCTGGTCGCGGGGCGCGACGTCACCTGCGAAAGCCGGCAGAACGACCGCTACGGGCGGGCGCTGGCGGTGTGCGCCGCCGGCGGCGTCGAATTGAACAGGGCGATGGTGGACGCAGGCTGGGCCGTCGCCTATGGCGGCTATCGCGATGCGGAGGACGCGGCACGGCGGGCGAGGCGCGGCCTGTGGGCCGGCGATTTCGAGCGGCCGCAGGAGTGGCGGCGCATCCATGGCGGACTGGTGGAAGAGGGGCAGGGCTGGCTCTTCCCCCTGTCGCGCTGGCTGCGCCGCCTTCTCGGTGCCTGACCTTTCCTCAGGGTGCGGCGGCGGCTTGCGCCTGCGTCAGGAGATGCGGGCGCTCGGCGATCGAGCGCATCAGGGCGGCGAGCGCGGGGTCTCCCAGCCTGTCTGCCGCCTCCGCCGGCGAGAACCAGCCGCGCTGCCGTTCCTCCTGCCGCTTCCAGTGCGAAAGCGTGCCGCGCACGTTCATGGCGAACAGGATGAGGCCGTCCTCCCCGTCCGCTCGTTCCAGCGGCGCGGTGTCGATGTCACCGATGATTCCTGCCTCCTCGAAGGCGGCGAGCGCGGCCGCGAGGAAGGGCGCGCGCCCGTCGATCGCCGGCCCGGCGGGAACCGACCAGCCGTCGCGCTCCGGCCCCGCGACCAGCATGATGCGCAGGCCCGAACGGCGCGCCAGTCGCCACGGCACGACGCCGTAACGGCTGGCCGGGCCGGCGGCCGGAAGGGGAGCGGGCAGGGTGGAGATGTGCTGCGCGTCCATCGTCACCACCTCCGTCCGGAGGAAGGGCCGGATGCGGGGCTGCCGGGCACGAGCGGTGTCCGGCACCAAGGGCAGCGGCTGGCCGCGCGCGGAAGATCGCGGTTGCACGTCCGGCAGAACGGCCGGGCAGGGGAAAAGAACATGAAAACGCTCCATCGGGGGCGGCACACGCGCCGCGAAAGGGAACCGCGAAACTGGCTGGATGCCCCGGAGCGGTGGGATCAGGCGCGGTTTTCCGGGTTCGTCGGGAAGCCGCTCCGGGACAAAGCGCGTGCTTTGCCGGCAAGCCTCGATGTTCTGACGAAGGTTCTCATGCACATATGGCTCTCTTAATACGCCTTTGCGGCATTTCGATGGATTTCTCCGCATGCCTTCGCCGCGTTCCGGTGGTAGCGTCGGCCGACGGTTCAAGGCAGGAGAGGAGATTTCCCATGAAGCTGTTCGATGGCGGCAAGGCGCCGAATCCGCGCCGGGTACGCGTTTTCTTGGCGGAAAAGGGCATCGACGTGCCGCTGGCGCCGGTCGATATGGGCGCGATGGGCCATCGTGGGCCGGAGGTCGCGGAGCGCAACCCGCTGCGCCGGCTTCCCGTCCTTGAGCTCGACGACGGCACGGTGATCACCGAATCGGTGGCGATCTGCCGCTATTTCGAGGAGATCCAGCCCGAGCCGCCGCTGTTCGGCACGGGCGCGCTCGGCCGCGCCAGGGTCGAGGAGTGGCAGCGGCGCATGGAGCTCAACCTCATGATGCCGGTGGCGCACGCGTTCCGCCACATCCACCCGGCAATGAAGGAGTGGGAGGTGCCGCAGATCGCCGAATGGGGCGAGGCCAACAAGCCGAAGGCGCTGGACTTCCTCGCCCTGCTCGACCGCGAACTGGCCGGCCGCGAATTCGCGGCGGGAGACGGCTATTCCATCGCCGACATCACCGGCCTGATCGCCATCGACTTCATGAAGCCGGCGCGCATCGCCCTGCCGGAAGAGCTCGGCAACGTCCGGCGCTGGTACGCCGCCATTTCGGCGCGGCCGAGCGCGGCGGCCTGAAACGGTGTCCGGCCGAAGGGGCCGGCGCGCAAAAACGATGCGCGTCGGCAGCGATCCGTAGGCGCAACGCATTGAAATCCCGGCCCGGACAGGAAAATCTTTCTTGCCGGGCAGGTTTCGGCTGCGCATATTGGCATGAAATTCTACGGAGTTAGCCGATGGACCGCCTCGACCGCAAAATTCTTCGCCTGTTGCAGGAGGATTCGACGCTTGCCGTCGCCGATGTCGCCAAGAAGGTCGGGCTGTCGACGACGCCGTGCTGGCGGCGCATCCAGAAGCTGGAGGAGGAGGGCGTCATCCAGCGCCGGGTCGCCATCCTCGATCCGGTCAAGGTCAACACGCGCGTCAACGTCTTCGTCTCGATCCGCACCAACGCGCACTCGATGGAGTGGCTGCGCCGCTTTTCCGAGGTGATCCAGGAATTCCCCGAGGTCGTCGAGTTCTACCGCATGAGCGGCGAGGTCGATTATCTTCTGCGCGTGGTGGTGCCCGACATCGCCGCCTATGACGCCTTCTACAAGCGGCTGATCGCCAAGATCGAGATCCGCGACGTGTCGTCGGCCTTCGCCATGGAGCAGATCAAGAACACGACGCAGCTGCCGCTCGACTATCTCGTGCTCGACAAGGAAAGCGGCGCCAACGCAGCGTGAGCGACTCTGGTCGTCACCTTCAGCCGCCGCGCTGCCCCTCATCCCCCTGCCGGGACCTTCTCCCCGTAAACGGGGAGAAGGGGGATGCGGAGACGTTGCGTCAGTCCTCCTCTCCCCGTTTACGGGGAGAGGATGCCGGCAGGCAGGTGAGGGGCGGCGCAAACGGTCGAAATCAGGTACCTGCGGAGCACATTTCTTCTATTCGCGCTCCAGCCTTGCGAGCAGGGACGACGTGTCCCAGCGCCGGCCGCCCATGCCCTGCACGTCCTTGTAGAACTGGTCGATCAGCGCCGTGACCGGCAGGCTGGCGCCGTTGCGGTCGGCCTCGGCGAGGCAGATGCCGAGATCCTTGCGCATCCAGTCGACCGCGAAGCCGAAATCGTAGCGGCCCTCGTTCATGGTCTTGTGGCGATTTTCCATCTGCCACGAGCCGGCCGCGCCCTTGGAGATGACCTCGACGACCTTCTCGATGTCGAGGCCGGCCTTCTTGCCGAAATGGATGCCTTCCGCCAACCCCTGCACGAGGCCTGCGATGCAGATCTGGTTGATCATCTTGGTCAGCTGGCCTGCGCCTGCCGGCCCCATCAGCCCGACCATGCGGGCGAAGGATTCGATCACCGGCTTGGCGGTCTCGAAGGTGGCCTCGTCGCCGCCGCACATCACCGTGAGTGCGCCGTTCTCGGCCCCGGCCTGCCCGCCCGACACCGGCGCGTCGATGGCGGCGAAGCCGCGGGCCTCCGCCGCCTCGTAAAGCTCGCGCGCGATCGCGGCCGAAGCCGTGGTGTTGTCGACGAAGACCGCGCCCTTCCTCATCGCGCCGAATGCGCCGTCGGTGCCGAGCGTGACGGCGCGCAGGTCGTCGTCATTGCCGACGCAGGCGAAGACGAAATCCTGGTCTTTCGCGGCTTCGGCCGGGGTGGAAGCCATGCGGCCGCCATGCTCGGCCACCCATTTTTGCGCCTTCGCGGCGGTGCGGTTGTAGACGGTGACGTCGTGGCCGCCTCGGCTCTTCAGATGCGCGGCCATCGGATAGCCCATGACCCCAAGCCCGAGAAATGCAACCTTCGCCATGCGGCCCTCCTTCGTACAGTGGAAAAATTCGCGCCGTTCAGCGCTTGAGATGCGCGGTGATGCGGCGTTCGATCCGGTCGATTATGTTGCGCAGCGTCTCGACGATCGCAAGATAGATCACCGCCGCCCACAGATAGGTCTGGAAATCGAAGGTGCGCGAATAGGCGCGCCGCGTCTCGCCCATCAGGTCGAGCACGGTGATGATGGCGACGATGGCCGAGCCCTTGATCATCAGCACGATCTCGTTGCCATAGGGGCGCAGCGCCACGATCAGCGCCTGCGGCAGCACGATCTTGCGCAGGATGAGCCATCGCGGCAGGCCGAGCGCCGCGCCGCCCTCCCACTGGCCCAGGGGCACGGACTGCACCGCCCCGCGCAGGATCTCAGCCTGATAGGCGGCGGTATTGAGGGTGAAGGCCAGCAGCGCGCAATACCACGCATCGCGGAAGAATACCCACAGGCCGAGCGCCTCGAGCTGCGGGCGGAAACTTCCCATGCCGTAATAGATCAGGAAGGCCTGCGCCAGCAGGGGCGTGCCGCGGAAGAAATAGACGAAGCCGTAGGCCGGGCCGGCGAGAAGCGGGTTCTTCGCCGTCCGCGCCCAGGCGACCGGCACGGAAAGCAGCGCGCCCAGCAGGACCGAGAGACCGACGAGCGACAGCGTGACCTTGAGGCCTGAAAGGTAGTTCGGCGCGAAGCGGGCGAAAAGGTCGGGATCGTAGGCCGAGGCGAGATAGACGACGAGGCCGATCCCGGCGGCGATCCACAGCGCCATCAGCACATGGCCGGCGATGCGCTGGCGCGACCAGCCGCGCGGCGGCTCCGGCGGGCGCTGGATGGCTGCTTCGCTCATCGGGCCGGCTCCGTCCTGCCCACCCGGCGCTCGATCCATGCGAAGGCCACGGACGACAGCATGGCGAGGCCGAGATAGATCAGGCAGGCGATGCCGAAGAACAGGAATGCCTCGCGGGTGACGCGCGCGGCGATGCCGGCCTGGCGGATGATATCGGACAGGCCGATGACCGAAACCAGCGCCGTGTCCTTGACGAGGATGAGCCACAGATTCGACAGGCCGGGCAGGACGAGACGGATCAGTTGCGGCAGGATGACGAGGCGCATGGTCTGCCAGCGCGTCAGGCCGAGCGCGTGGCCGGCCTCGTACTGGCCGGGCGGGATGGCGCGGAAGGCCGACAGGAATACCTCGCTGGCATAGGCCGAGAACACCGCACCCAGCGCCACCATGCCGGCGACGAAGGCGTTGATCTCGATCGAGGCGCCGGGCGCGACCAGCGAGACGACGTGCTGGAGCGCGAGCTGCGCGCCGTAGAAGACGAGGAACAGCGTCAAAAGCTCGGGCAGGCCGCGGAAGATGGTGGTGTAGATGTCGGCCGCCATGCGCAGCGACCGTTCCGGCGACTGCTTGGCCAGCGCGACGGCAAAGCCCGCGCCGAGCCCGAGCGGCAGCGTGGCCAAGGCCAGCGACACCGTGACGAGCACGCCCGAGGCCAGTTCGTCGCCCCAGCCATCCGGCCCGAAGGCGAGCAGTGCAGCCGTTCCTTCCATCAGAAATCCCGCCCGAGCCGGCGCCTATTCGCCAAAGATGTCGAACGGGAAGTATTTCGCGTTGATCTCGGCATATTTGCCGTTGGCGCGGATCGCGGCGATTGCCGCGTTCAGCCGCTCGGCAAGCGCGGTGTCGCCCTTGCGGATGGCGATGCCGATGCGGTCGTCATTGCTGACGGCCTCGCCCTTGAACTCGCAGCATTCCTTGCCCTCTTCCTCGAGCCAGCCATACTGGACGCCGAAATCGGCCAGCACCGC
>DAOMOI010000136.1:0-5981 GCA_035444225.1 Aquamicrobium sp.
GAACGGCGCGCAGTTCGGGTCCCGCCAGCACATCACCGGCCTGGCGCCGCCGGCGAGATGGCCGAGAAATTCGGTGTGGCCGGGATAGGCGAAGCCGGCGTCGTAGAGCGGCTTCTTGGCGATCGGGCAGGTGACGAGCGCGTCGGCCTTGCCGGAGGCCACGTCCGCGACCGCGCGCTCGATGGCCTCGACGATTCCGGCCGCATTGGCGGTCTCGGGCCGGCCGGGCGCTCCGGTGAAACGGGCCCGAAGCGGCACGACGGGCAGGGCGTCGGCGAAGGCGCTCGCCGAGTCCTCCGGCCAGACGACCGCGAGCGGCAGGCCGGGCATCCGCGCCCGCATCAGGTCGGGGTCGCTCAGGAGATAGAAGGGCGGAACCGCGTGTTCCGCACGCAGCCGCCACGCTGCGGCGGCGATCTCGGGGCCGATGCCGGACGGATCGCCCGCGGTCAGGGCGAGGATGCGCCGGGGCGAGGGGTCGCGCTCCATCTGCGGCCGTCCCGGCGCCTCAGCGCTGGACGATCTGCGCCTTGTCGCGCAGCTCCTTGGTCAGCTTTTCCGAGGTCTTGTCGGTGTCGGAATCGCCGCCCTGCTGCTCCATGCCGAACACCATCTGGGCGACGCGGTCGTCGGAGACCTCGCGGGTGCTGCACACGCCGATGAACTCGACGCCGCGCTCGGTCTCGCGCACCGTGGTCGCCGCGCCGGCCGAGGTGGCCTTGACCTGCTTTTCCCAGTCCGGCGGCAGCTCGGGCTCGAGCACGCGGCCGAGATCGCGCACGGTGACGTCGATCAGCCCCTTGGCGAATTCGCGCGTGCTGTCGCAGCTGCGGAAGCGCTGGCGCATCGCCTCTGCCTCGCGCTTGCGCGCGCCGAGCTTGGCCCGCCGCTCGGCCGCCGGCACGACGAAGATGACCTGCTGGAGCATGTATTCGCGTGCGGTAGGCTTCGAGCCGCCCTGTTCGAGCATGCGGCGCACGACGTCCTGCTCGGTCATCTGGGAGCCGGCACGGCTGTTGCGCGACAGCACCTGCGACCAGCTGATCTGCGAGCGGATGAAATCGCTGAAATGCGCCTTGGTCACGCCGGCCCGGTTGAGGATGTTGTCCATCTGCGCCGGCGACATGTTGTTGGTGCGCGAGAACCGCTCATAGGCCTCGTTGACCTGCGAGTCGGCGACGCGGATGTTGAGCCGCCGGGCCTCGGCGTTGCGCACCGCCTGGTTGATCATCTCCTCGGCGGCCATGGACTGCAGGTTGCCGCGCTTGTTCTGGAGGCGCAGGAAGGCGGCCCGCCTCTGGATGTCGTAGCTGGTGATCGCCTCCTTGTTGACGATATAGCGGATCTCGCTCGCCTGCGCCGGGGCCGGCGGCAGCGCGATCGGTGAAAGGCAGGCCAGCATCGCGGCGAAGCCGGCGCGGCGCAGCGCGCTTGCACCCGTTCTCATCCGTGCGTCTCCTTGGGTATCCATAGCGTCATCCTCGCCCTCCCTGACGCGCCTATGGGGCGAAAGCGTGGCGCGTCGCCCCTGCCGGACAGGCCTATTGCGCCCTGTCCGTCGTGCTTCCGAACTCGCCGATCGTGCGCAGCGTCACGGTGAAGCCGAAATTGCGCGACTTGGCCCCGTTGGTCGGGCTCTCGTACTCGCTGGCGAAAAGCGAGTACGAGAAGCAGTCGTCGTCATAGGCGAAGCCGATGGACTTGCGCACCAGCACCTCGTTGGTCAAATCGTAGGTGGCGCCGCCGAACACGCTCCAGTTCTCGAGAAGCCGCACATTGGCGCGCCCGCGGACCTCGTGGCGGTCGTCGGCGAAGCCGTAGTCGGGCTGCGCCTCGATGAAGGAATAGACGCCCGAGATGCTGAACGGCCGCGACGAATAGGCGGCGCTGACATCGGTGCGGCGCACGTCGAAGGTGCGCTCGTCGAAGCGCGCGCCCGCGGCCAGCGACAGGCCGACCGGGCTTGTGAGGCCGACCATGCCGACATAGTCGGAGCGATCCGTATCGAGACCCGACGCCGCGCCGACATGGACGAGGTCGGGCGAGGTGTAGGGGTTGGTTCCGGCGAGATGGAAGGACTGGCCGAACAGCGCGTTGGTCCCCCAGCCATTGGCGAAGGTGCCGGAATAGCGCACGCCGAGATTGGCGCGCACGCCGCCCTCGATGCGGTCGTAGCCGGAGAACTTGTCGCGCTCGAAGAGATTGGCGGCGTCGAAGACCATGCTCTGCGCGTCTTCGTTGGGGATGCCGACCCGATCCGCGTGTGGCGCGTCGGGCCGGGCGAAGATCTGCCCCATCGGCTCGACCACGTGGCTGGAATTTTCCGTCGCGAACAGGATCGGCCAGCGGGCTTCAAGCCCGGCGGTGGCCATGCCACGGAAATAGGAGGAGCGCATGTCGGCCGAGCCGCCGTTGAGCGCCACATAGTCGTTGATGGCGGCGGCCGAGCCGCCCGCGTAATCCACGCCGATGGCGTCGCCGCGAGCATGCAGCATCGGCGTCAGCATCAGCCCGCCCGGCGTGACGAAGGACCGCTTCCATTCCGCCTCGGCGGTCAGCCGGGTCGATGAGCCTTCGATGCCGCGAATGGCGGTCTGGGGATTGATCGAACCCGCATAGGTGAAGGCGTCCAGCGTATCACGATGGAGGCTGCGCAGGTTGACGTCGATGTTCAGCTCGCCGCCCATGACGGGCTGGTCGGGCGTGTAGGAATAATCGAGCGTCGGCAGCACCCAGGGCTGCTTGCGGTCGCGGGCGCTGGTGCTCGAATCGGGCTGCGTTTCCTGCCGGTTGAACTTCTGGAAGCGCAGGTCGAAATAGTTCCGGTCGTTCAGGCCGGTGAGATAGACCTCGTTGAGCCGCTTGCTCTCGCCATAGCCGTCGATGTCGTAGGTATAGGCGAAGTTCTTGTCGGACTGGACCATCACGTCCCAGCCGAAGGTCCAGCGCGGATTGATGCTGAACTCGCCCTTGGAGCCGATCATGCCGCGCGTGCGGACATCGTCGGTGGTGCCGCTCCGGAACTCCTCCCGCCCGTTCTGGCGGATGCCGGCGATGGTGATCGAGTAGAAGCCGTTGTTGAACTGCTGGCGCCATTCGGCTTCGCCGAGGAAACCCTGCTTCGAATACCACATCGGCTTGAAGGTGACGTCGGTCGTCGGCGACACCGCCCAGTAATAGGGCACGCGCACGCCGTAGCCCAGTTCCGACTTGCGACGAATGCCCGGGGTCAGGAAGCCCGATTTCTGCTTCACCGTCGGGTCGGGAATGGTGAAATAGGGCAGGTAGGCGATGGGCAGGCCGAAAAGCTCGAAGCGGGCATGGCGGAAGCTGACCGTCTTCTCGGTGCCGTTCCAGATGATCTTCTGCGCCTTGACCCGCCATGACGGCGCCTTGTCCGGCCTCTCGCGGCACGGCTCGCAGGCGGTGTAGACGCCGTAGTTGAAGGTGGTGACCTCGCCGCGCTCGCGCTCGGCGCTGTCGGCGGCGAAATAGATCTTGTCCGGGGTCTCGACGCGCAGCGTGCGCACGAAGGCGTCGCGGAAATCGTCGGTGACGTCGATCTCGTCGGTGTGGATGCGGTTTCCGTCGCGATCGACGACCTCGACGTCGCCGGAAGCCACCAGCCGCGCGGTGGCGCGGTTGTAGGTGACGCGCCGCGCCACCAGCTTGTGGCCGTCATAGTCGATCTGCACCCCGCCCTCGGCGGTGATGGTGTTGCGGTCGTTGTCGTAGACGAGCGTGTCGGCCTCGAGCAGAAGCTCGGCGTCGGGCGATATATCGCTGCGGTCGATGTCGACGCCCTGCGCCGCCGCCATGCCGGGCAGGGCGAGCGCGGCCAGCGCGCAGGCCAGCGCGGTCGCCCCGGCCAGCTGCGCGATACGGGCGCGTCTGCGGCTCATTCCACCCTCGCCCCTCACTAGCCGTCTTCCTTGTACAACAGGAACGTCACCCCGAAGAAACCGGCAACCAGGACCGGAACCCATGCGGCCACGACGGGCGGCACGATGCCGGCGCTGCCGAACGCCTTGACCAGAACCGAAACGACATAAAGCAGAAAGCCGGCGAGGACGCCACCCAGAATAATGGTCGCGGATTGCCCCATGCGCGCGAAACGCATCGACACCGTCGCGGCGATAAGCGCCATGGCGACGAGCAGCGCCGGCAAAGCCACCAGCGCGTGGAAATGGGTGGCGAAAGCGTCGGCCTTGAGGCCGAACGAGCGCGCCGCGGCGATCTTTCGCGGCAGCTGGTAGATGGGAATCATCTCGGGCCGCACCAGCCGCTCCATCACGAATTCCGGCGACAGGTTGGTGGCGATGCGCATCCGCTCTACCGATTCGGGGGCGAGCCCGGCGCGCACCCTCTTGGCGTCGCGGATGTCCCAGTGATCGTCGCGCAGATAGGCACGCTTGGCGTCGATGCGCTCGCGGATCTCGCCGTCGCCGTCGATGCGCAGGAACGTCGTCCCCGCCAGCTCCAGCCCCTGCTTCAGCGCGCGCCTGGCGCCGATGATGGTCTCGCCCTCGTCGGTGCTCTGCTTGATCCACGGCGTCTCCCGCTGCGTCGACGGCGTGGCCGCGCCGGAGCGCGCCTCGACCTCCAGCGACTGGGCGCGCTCGAAGCCGACGGAGGCGAGGGGGTTGAGGACGAAGATCGTCGCCAGCCCGTAGACGAAGGCCCCGAGGCAGATCGGCGTCAGGAACTGCCAGGCCGAAATGCCGGCGGCGCGGGTGACGACCAGCTCGTATTTGCGGTTCAGCGCCACCAGCGTGACGATGCCGGAGACGAGGCCGATGAAGGGCACCGCCTGCTGCATGATCATCGGCGTCTGCAAGGCGGCGATGAGGAGCGACGCGCGCGTCGAGTTCTCGGCGGCGGCGCCGAGCTGGCCGCTGATCTCGGTGAAGCTGACGATGAAGATGATCGCCGCCACCCCGACGAAGAACCAGAAGGTGAGGACGATATAGCGGGTGAAGAAATAGCGGCCGAGGGTGATGCCGATCATGCGCGCCCCCCGGGTGCCGGCTGCCCGCGCCGCCACAGCGCCAGCGCACGGTCGCGCAGCCGGCCGGAATGGGCGGCGACGCGCTCGACCACCCACATCGGCATCTCCATCACGCGGTTGGTGGCGATGAAGAAGGCGGCGAGCGCGCAGGCGCCGAGCGGAACGAGATAGACGGACGCGGTGTAGGCCGCCGAGGTCTCCAGCTTCTCGCTGAAATAGAAGCCGGCCCAGCGGAAAACGAGCGCGATCGACATGGTCGACAGGAGCGGATGGATGCGCGACTCGCGGAAGGAGCGCGAATCGCCCGCCACCGCCAGCCCGATGAGCGCGAACACCATCGGATAGAGCCATTCGCTGAACCGCCGGTGGATTTCGGCGCGATAGACCTGCGGCCGCCGCTTGAGATAGGAATCGTTCGGGTCGGGATTGAGCAGGTAGGCCAGGTCCCGGTCCTTGGCCCGCAGGACGGGCACGCCGTTGCCGTTCGTCGTGAACTCGGACAGGTCGAACGCATAGGACGAGTAGCGCACGATGGAGACGTTGTCGCCGACCTTGCGGTGGATCGCCCCGTCCTGCATCACCAGAAGCTGGCTGCCCTCGACCTCGACGGTCGCGCCTTCCTTGGCGTAGTAGATCAGCTCCGTTCCCTTCTCGCGGTTGTCGGAGACGAAGATGCCGCCGAGCCGCCCGTCGGGCAGGCGCTTGCCGATCTGGATGTAGAGCCCGTCCTCGATCTTCTGGAACGCGCCTTCGTCGATCACCGACGTGATCAGGCCGGCGCGCGATTTCGCGACCAGCGCGCGCATCTTCTGGCGCGCCGGCGGGTTCACGACGCTGGTGATCGCGAGGCAGACGAGCGAGGCGACGACGGCGAGGATCAGCATCGGCCGGATCACCGTGGTCCGGGAACTGCCGGCCGCGCTGATGACGATCAGCTCCGAATCGGTGTTCATCGTCGTCAGCGTCTGCGCCA
>DAOMOI010000137.1:0-4231 GCA_035444225.1 Aquamicrobium sp.
GGCCTCGCCGCCGCGGGCCTGCCCGCCAGCCAGCGCGCCAAGGCCATCCTGATAGGCATCATCGCCGCCACCGTGTTGCGCATCGCCTTCGCCAGCGTCACGGTCCAGCTTCTCAACATCATCGGCCTGCTGCTGGTCGGCGGCCTGCTCTTGTTGTGGGTGTGCTGGAAGATGTGGCGCGAGCTGCGCACGCCGCATCACGAGGCGCATGCCGCGCAGGAGGCGCTGGCCGGCGAGGACCTCGACAAGAGCGGCGGCATCGCCGAGGGCGCGCCGCGCAAGACGCTGAAGCAGGCGGCGATCCAGATCATCATCGCCGACGTGTCGATGTCGCTCGACAACGTGCTGGCGGTCGCGGGCGCCGCGCGCGACCATCCGACGGTGCTGATCATCGGTCTCGTTCTTTCCATCGCGCTGATGGGCATCGCCGCCGGCTTCATCGCCCGCCTGCTCGAGAAGCATCGCTGGATCGCCTATATCGGCCTCGCCATCATCCTCTATGTCGCGCTCGAGATGATCTATCGCGGCTCGCTCGAAGTGTGGCCGGCCGTGGCCGCCGCCGCCGGATAGGACGCCGATACCGAGACGAAAAACGGGCCGCCGCGCGATCGGAAAGCGCGGCGGCCTTTTTGCGTCCGGGTCAGAGGTTGGAAAGCAGCGCCGGCGTCGGCCAGCCGTCGGCGGGCAGGCCGAGGCGTATCTGCTCCAGCCGCACCGCGTCGCGCGTCTTCTGGCCGAGGATGCCGTCGAGCCCGCCGACATCGTGGCCGCGCGCCTCCAGCTTCTGCTGCAACAGCTTCATGGAATCGCCGACCAGCCCTTCCTCGGGCATGCGCGGGTCGAATTTCGGCGCGCCGGCGAGGCGGGTGGCGAGGTTCGCCGCCGTCAGCGTGTAGACGATCGACTGGTTCCATTCGAGATAGATGTCGAAATTGGGATAGACGAGGAAGGCCGGGCCCTTGTGGCCCATCGGCAGCATCAGCCCGGCCTCGGGCCTGCCGGTGTCGAGCGGGCCGCCGTCGCGCGCGGTCACACCCCATTCGGCCCACCGCGCCGGCGGCAGTCGGTTGAGGCGGCCGGTCTCCTCCCACGGCATTTGCGCGGGCACGCGCACCTCCTCCATCCACGGCTCGCCCGGCCGCCAGCCGCGCGAGCGGATCTTGGCCGCCGTGGTCATGATGACGTCGGGGGCCGAGCCGCGGACATCGACGCGGCCGTCGCCGTCGCCGTCGACGCCCTTGGTCAGGATGTCGGAAGGCAGCATCTGTGTCTGGCCGATCTCTCCCGCCCACGCGCCCTTGACGTCGGCGGGCAGCGCGCCGCTGTCGATCAGGGTCAGGAGCGGCACCACCTGCGGACGGAACAGCTCCGGCCGCCGGCAATCATGCGCCAGCGTCACCAGCGCGTTCAGCGTGTCGAAATCGCCCTGCACGGCGCCGAAATCCGTTTCCAGCGCCCAGAAGGCGGCGATGACCGGGCCGGGAACGCCGTATTCGCGCTCGGCGCGGGCGAAGACATCGGCATGTTTCTTCAAATTGGCCGCGCCGTGGGTCAGCCGGTACTCGTTGATCATCCGGCCGGAGAACTCGATGAAGGTCTGGGTGAAGACCCCTTGCGCGCGGTCGCGCGCCAGCACCCTCTCGTCGATGCGCGCGTCGCGCAGCGCCACCAGCCCGCGCTCGCCCACTCCGGCCGCGCGCGCCTCGTTCTCGATGCCCGCCTTCCATGCGGCGAAATCGCCGCCACATTCCTGGGCCAGCGCGGGCACGGCGGAAGCGAGGGTGGCGGCGAGGATGGCGGACAGGCGTTTCATGCAAGGGACTCCAACCGGGGGAACGGCGCGATTGTGGCGGATCGGGCGGCAAAAGCCGAGTTAAAATAACCGTTACCGGACGCCTTTACCGGGTATGGCGCTTCAGCCATGCCTGCCATTGCGCCTTCGTGCCGTTGAAGACGTTGATGTCGGCGTCGCCCTCGATCCCCGGCACCTCGCCCGTCCCGGTATATTGCCAGAACAGGAAGGGGTGCTTGCCGTAAAGGTCGTCGGGGTGGGCCGCGACGGAGCGCAGCCACCAGTCGTTGCCCTTGAATTCCGCCAGCCGGTTGCGGTCGAAGAAGTCGATCGTGGTGTAGACGATCGGCCGCTTGCCGTAGTGGCGTTCCAGCATGTCGAGGAAGACGCGCATCTCCGCCTGCACGGTCTCGACCGGCGGGCGCAGCTTGCAGGTCGGCGACTTGTGGTTCCATTCCATGTCCAGAACGTGCGGCAGGCTGCCTGCCTCGCGCGGCACGTTGCGGATGAACCATTGCGCCTGCTCGCGCGCGGGGCGGCAGAAATAGTAGAAATGATAGGCCGAGCGGGGGATGCCGGCGGCCTTTGCCGCCTGCCAGTGGGCGCGGAACCTGTCGTCGAGCCGGTCGCCGCCTTCCGTCGCCTTGATGAAGACGAAGGAGATGCCGGCCGCCTTCGCCGCCTGCCAGTCGACGCTCTGCTGGTATTTCGACACGTCGGTGCCGTGGATGGCGTAGGTCCATGGCGCGCGGCTGCCCCAGGGGTGCGGCTTGCGGTCGCCGAAGCGCGGATGGGTGGCGCTGGCCGAGTGCGGCGCGGTCAGTACCTGCGGTTGCTCGGGCTTGCCCGGCGCGACATCGGCGAAGTCGTAGCCGATGCGGGTGCAGGCCGAAAAAAGGAGCAGGACCGGCACGACGAAACCGAGAACCACAGATCGCCGCATCGTCTTCTCCCTCCGTCGGCCGGGCCGAATCGCCGGCCCCGGGGAAGGAGAATACCGATCCCGGTTGATTTTTCGCCGCCGCCGCCCAAAAGTCTCGCCGCAAAGGCAATGCGATGGCGGCGATTTGAAGGCGGCCGCGAGTGGGGGACTTCATCATGCGGATCGTGGCCCGGCTGGCGAAATGGCTTCTGGCGCTCGTCGCCGTCGCGGTGCTGGGGGTCGCCCTGTGGCTCGCCGTCGCGCCGCCGGCGCTGATTCGCGTCGCGACCGCCTATTCGGCGAAGATCGTCTGTTCCAACCAGTTCATCGCCGGGCGTGACGGGCAGAAGGTGCTGGCGCTCGACGTGCAGGCGCCCGGCCATCCGATCCTGCGTTACATAACGGTCGATGTCGACACCGCGCGGCGGACCGTGTCGGCGAAGCTGCTCGGCCTGTTCGGCGAGGGGAGGGCGGTCCATCGGCAGGGCCTGGGCTGCTCCAGCGTTCCCCATGGCGCCGAGGCGCCGGCGGTTCCATTCGCGCGGGAGCCCGACGCGCCGACCATGGCGGCGCTGTGGCCGGCGGGCGAGCGGGTGTATCCGCCGCAGGACGAGGCGCTCGCCGCCATCCTCGACGACGCGAAGATGACCGGCCCCGGCATGCGCGCCGTGGTGGTGGCGCATGACGGCCGCATCGTCGGCGAGCGTTACGGCGAGGGCTTCAAGGCCGAGACGCCGCTTCTCGGCTGGTCGATGACCAAGACGGTGACGGCGGCGATCGTCGGCACGCTGGTGCGCGACGGGCGGCTCGCGCTCGACCAGGACGGGCTCTTCGAGGGCTGGAACGGCGACGAGCGCGGCTCGATCACGGTCGCCGACCTGATGGCGATGTCGAGCGGACTGGCATTCAACGAGGATTACGGCGACGTCACCGACGTCACCCGCATGCTCTATCTGGAATCCGACATGGCGGGCTTTGCCGCCGACAAGCCGCTTTCCGGGCCGCCGGCCGGCCGGCGCGGCGAGACCTTCAGCTATTCGAGCGGCACCAGCGTGATGCTGTCGCGCATCTGGCAGGACACGTTCGCGGAACCGGAAGAGGCGCTGGCCTGGCCGCGCGCGGCGCTGTTCTCCCCGCTCGGCATGACCAGCGCGGTGCTGGAGACCGACGCGACCGGCACCTTCGTCGGCTCGTCCTATCTCTACGCCACCGGCCGCGACTGGGCGCGCTTCGGCGAACTGCTTCGCAATGACGGCGTGTGGAACGGCGAGCAGGTGCTGCCGGAAGGCTTCGTCGCCTGGATGCGCGAGGCCGCGCCGGCTTCGGGCGGGATCTACGGGCGCGGCCAGCTCTGGCTTTCCGGTCCAGGCGACGACGATTCCGGCTTCGGCCTGCCGGCCGACACGTTCTGGCTGCGCGGTCATGACGGGCAGACGCTGACCGTCATTCCCTCGCGCCGGCTGGTGGTGGCGCAGCTCGGTCTGACGCCGTCGCAGCTCGGCTACCGTCCGCAGACG
>DAOMOI010000137.1:4241-5937 GCA_035444225.1 Aquamicrobium sp.
CCCGCCATTTCGCCGGCGCGCCGCAATAGCATGGAACCTCGCCGTCCCCGCCGTTGTTGAAAGCAAGACAGGACGGAAAGGAACATGCCGATGGCAGCACTTGAGCTTGCGCCCGAGGGCGACAGGCATATCGTCATCATTCGCCACTTCGCGGCCATGCCGGAGGAAGTCTATCGCGCTCATGTCGAGGCGAGCCTGATCCGGCGCTGGATGTCGGGCCCCGAAGGGTGGGACATGCCGGTATGCAACAGCGACCCGCGCCCGGGCGGCGGCATCCGCTTCGAGTGGGCGGACGCCGAGGGAGCGCGGTTCCATCTGACCGGCGAATATCTGGAACTGGAGCCTGGCAGCCGCATCGTTCATGTCGAGCGCATGTTCCTTCCCGAGCCGACGCCCGACAACCATGTCGAGACGCGTTTCGTGCCCGAAGGCGAGGGCACGCTGATGACGATGCGCATGACGCTGCCCGACGCGGAGGCGCGGGACGCCATGCTGGCGACCGGCATGGAAGCGGGCATGGAGGCGAGCTATGCGCGGATGGAGGCGCTGCTGGCGGGCATCCGCGCAGGGGGCGAGACGCCCTTCGGCGCGCGTGGGGATGCGCGCGGGGCGTAACATAGCGAAACTCAATGTTATGCAACCGTGCGAGCGATGCGGCATTTCTCCCACGACCCTGCCCGTGCGCGGGCAGATGGCTCAAGAGAAGGAGATAGGGAATGAACAAGCTGATCCTCGCTTCCGTTTCGGGTATTGCGCTGCTGGGTCTTGCCGCGTGCAGCGACACCGACGGAACCACCACGCAGGCGGTGCCGGACCAGGCGCAGCCGATGGAAGAGCAGAACGCGCCGAACGCCGCTCCCCCGAGCGAGCCCGCGACGCCTCCGACCACGACGCCTGCGCAGTAAACGGTTTTTCATCAGCGAGGCGGGCCGCGTGCGACGCGGCCCGCCTTTTTCATGTGCGGCGGATGGAACGAAGCATCTCGCCAGCGGCCGCGATTCCCCTTATGAAGCGCCCATGTCGATCTGGGCGCGGATAAGCGAGTTCCTGACCACGACGCCGGCCAATGTCCTGTCGGGGGCCTTGTCCGGCCTCATCGAGGCCGTGCGCACGGCGCTTGCCGGCGATCCCCAGCTTCGCCGCCGCGTCGCCTTTTCCATCGCCATGATCGCGCTTTCGGCCAAGATGGCCAAGGCCGACGGCGTGGTGACGCAGGACGAGGTGCGCGCCTTCCGGCAGATATTCATCGTGCCGCCGGACCAGACCCGCAACGTCGCGCGGCTGTTCGACCTCGCCAAGCAGGACATCGCCGGCTTCGAGGCCTATGCCGAGAGGCTGGCCGGCCTGTGCGGCGACGGCCGGCCGAACTGCGCCATGCTCGAGGACATCCTCGACGGCCTGTTCCATATCGCCGCCGCCGACGGCGTCGTCCACGAGCGCGAGGTCGGTTTCCTGCGCCGCATCTCGGAAATCTTCGAGATCGGGGAGGAACGGTTCGCGGCCATCCTGTCGCGCCACGCCGTGTCCGGCGAGGCCGATCCGTGGCGGGTGCTCGGGCTGGAGCTCGGCGCGCCGTTCGAGGAGGTCAGGGCGCAATATCGGCGGATGGCGGCCGAGAACATTCCGCTCGACATCGTGTTCGAGGACGACGACATCATCGTCATCAACAAGCCAAGCGGCCTCGTCGTGCATCCCG
>DAOMOI010000138.1:0-1587 GCA_035444225.1 Aquamicrobium sp.
GATCAGCCGCGCCATGCGCTCGGTCTGCGCCTGCATGATCTGGAGGAAGCTGTCACGCGCCCTGGCGTCGTCGCGCGCGGGGCCGCGCAGGGTCTCGATGAAGCCCGAGATCGAGGCCAGCGGCGTGCGCAGCTCATGGCTGGCATTGGCGATGAAATCGGCGCGCATCCGGTCGATGCGCCGCGTCTCGCTCTGGTCCTTGAAATGGAGCATGAACAGGCCGCTGCCGGCGCCGAGCGGCATGGCGGAAACGCGGAAGGCGCGCTCCATCGGCACGCGCTCGCCGTACTCGACCGCGCCGGAGCGCCCCTCGCCCAGCAGCGCGCCGAGCAGGCGCTGCATGTCGGGGGTGCGGAACCTGTGGGCGAGGACCGTGCCCTGCGGGATCACGCCGAAGGCGGCGACGGCGGCCTCGTTGGCGTAGCGCACCGCGCCGCGGCCATCGACCATGATGACGGGGTCGGGAATGACGGCGGCGAGGTCGCGCGCCGAGAGCCGGTCAAGGGCGGCGGCGTCATCGGGGGGCTGCGTCTTCGCCATCGTCGCTTCAAGCCGCAGTCAGGCTTTCGCCCGCGCAGCGGCAAGGGCGGCGGGGAAGGCTTCGGCGAATGCCTCCATCTCGGCGGCGGGGCCGGTGCTGACGCGGATGCAGCGGTCGAGCGGCGGCGTCGCCGGCTTGCGCACGAAGATGTCGCGCGCGATCAGCTCCTGGAGCACGGAAAGCGCGAAGGCGCCGTCGCCGCCGCAATCGACGGCGACGAAATTGGTTGCGGAGGGCACGCAGGCCAGCCCGCTTTCGCCGACGATCCGCTCGATCCGCGCCCGGCTTTCCGCCACCTCGCCCACCACCTTCTCAAGATAGTCGCCATCGGCAAGGGCGGCGAGCGCGGCGGCTTGCGTCATGCGGCACATGCCGAAATGGTCGCGCACCTTGTCGAAGGCGCCGACCGCGCCGGCCTCGCCGACGGCATAGCCGCAGCGCATGCCGGCAAGGCCATAGGCCTTGGAGAAGGTGCGCATGCGCAGCACGTTGGGCCGCGACACGTCGAGCGCGGGAATCGCGGAAGCCGGCGCGGTCTCGCCATAGGCCTCGTCCAGCACCAGCATCGTGGTTTCCGGCAGCGCCTCGATCAGGCGCGAGACCTCGCCGGCCTCCCACCATGTGCCCATCGGGTTGTCGGGGTTGGCGAGATAGACCAGCGGCGCATTCTCACGCCGCACGGCGGCGAGCAGCCCGTCGAGGTCCTCGCGGTCATCCACATAGGGCACGGTGACGAGGCGGCCGCCATAGCCGGCAACGTGGTAGTTGAAGGTGGGGTAGCCGCCGAGCGAGGCGACGACGGGCTGGCCCTTCTCGACATAGAGCCGCACGATCAGCCCGAGCAGCCCGTCGATGCCGGGTCCGACGGCGACGTTCCCGGCCGGGACACCGAGATGCGCGGCGATAGCCGCCTTCAGGTCGTGGTTTTCCGGGTCGCCATATTTCCACACGTCGGTCGCGGCTTTGCGCATCGCGGCGACGGCCCGCGGCGACGGGCCGAAACCGCTTTCATTGGCGCCGATGCGGGCACGGAAGGCCCGGCCGCG
>DAOMOI010000138.1:1601-5919 GCA_035444225.1 Aquamicrobium sp.
CCAGCGCCTCGGGGCCGACGAAGGGCACCGTTGCCGGCAATTCGGCCGCGAGCGCGGTAAGCGCGGGACGTGCAGCGATCATGGTCCGTCGAAGCCTCCATTTCCGGGTCCGGGAAAAGCGGGAAACCGATGCAATAGAGCCAATCGCGCGTTTACGGAAGGGCCCCCGGCCCGCCGCAGGCGCGCGCGATCTGGCCGAGCATGCGGATTTCGAGCGCGGTGGCGTCGTCGTCGCTGGCGTCGGGGCGCGCGGCGGTCCTGGCGACGACGACGCGGCTCACCGGGTCCGTCCACAGCCATTGGCCGTGGATGCCGACAGCGGCGATCGTGCCGCGGCCGTCGCCGACATCGTACCAGCAGGAGCGGTAGCGGCCGTCAACGAACATGTCGGCGAAATTGCCCTCCACCCATGCCTTGCGGTCGCCATTGGCGCGCATGTCGGCGATCCATTCCTTCGGCACCACCTGCCGGCCGTCATGGGCGCGACCGCCGTCGAGCACGAGCTGACCGAGGCGGGCGAGATCGCGCGTCGTCATGCAGATGCCGCCGGCCGCCCGCGCCGTGCCGACGCGGTCGACCGTGACCCAAGCCGCGCCGCGCGCGCCCATGGGCTGCCACAGCCGTTCGGCGAGATAGCGATGGTAGCGCATGCCGACGGCGCGCTCGATGACGAGGCCGAGCAGGTCGCTGTTGGGCGAGGCGTAGTAGAAGTGCCTGCCATGCGCCTGCCCGGTCGCGCCAAGCGTAGCGAGGAAGCCTTCCATCGTCTCCGCGCCCACGTCCGCACGGGCCGGGTTCCACAGCATCGCCCGGCGGTAGCGGTCGAAGGCTCCGCCCTCGTCGAGATACTCCTCGTCGAAATCGATGGCCACCGTCATGTCGAGAAGGTCGCGCACGCGCGCGTCGGCATAGGCCGAGCCGGCCATCGACGGCACATAGGCCGTCACCGGCGCCTCCACGTCCAAAAGCCCCTCGCCCGCGGCGATGCCGGCCAACAGGCCGGTGACGGATTTGGAGATCGAGAAGACGAGATGCGGCCGCGCCGGATCGGCGGTCCCGGCCAGCCATTCGGCGACCACCCTGCCCTCGCGCATGACGACGACGTGATCGGCATAGGAGCGGCGCATATGGTCGAGCGCGGCAATCGCGCTGCCGTCCGGGTCGGTCAGCACCGTGCCGGCCAGCGCCGCGGGGCCGGGCGACGGTTCCTCCGCCCCACAGCCCGGCGCGATCATGGCGACGGGCACGAACTCGCTGACATGCTGAAAGCTGTAGCGGCTGGCGGGATGGACCCGCCAGTCGGCAAGGGTGATCGCCTCACGCGGCGGAACGGGATCTGTCATCGCGTCGGCCTTTCGAACAAGCGCCGGCACCATCCCGGTTTCCGATGTCCGGCGCAAGACGGCAAAAGGCCCGGCGATCGCCCGCCGGGCCTTATCACACGCCCCTTCGCGTGGTTACTTGCGGCGGAGCGCCGACCAGGAGGTGTCGAACGACAGGGAGACGACGAAGCGGCCCGCATTGGCCGGATTGTCGGAGTCGTGGTAGCGGCCGTCGAGCGTGACGGTGTCGTTGAAGGTGTAGGACAGGCCGATATTCCAGTCGATATCGTCGTTGTTGTCGTCGAGCCAGGCGCCGACGGCGCCCGAAAGCGTCACGTCGTAGGGCAGCACGACCGCCGCGTTGGCGACGCCGTAGAGCCCTTCCGAATCGGGATCGTAATAAAGCTCGCCGCCGGCCGAGAACTGCTCGGTGAAGGTGTAGGTGGCCTTGGCGTGGAACTCGCCGCAGCAATCGCCGCTGGAATCGTAGACGAAGCGGGTATAGCCGAAATCGAGCGCGAGGCTTCCGAACTCGGGCCGGATGCCGACATAAAGATCGAACTCGATATCGTCGCCGGGTTCCACGCCGCCGAGGTCGCCGTCGATGGTCGACAGCCAGACGCCGGCATAGAAGATGCCGTAGGACGGCTCGATATAGGCCTGGAGGGCCGGACCGTCGGAAAGGTCGACGCCGCGCGAGATGTAGCGGCTGGTAAGGGCCACGCCGAAAGCGACGTCGAACTTCGAGGCGATCTCTTCCTGGCTGGCGACGTCGTCTGCGGCGAGAGCCGGCGACGACAGGGCGGCGGCGGCAAGGAACGCGGCGGTGCGGATGATTGTCTTCATGGACCCCTCGAACGAATTGAGCTTCGTATCCCCCGAACAGGCCGGGCGCCAACGCCGGCTTTCGTGAGATGGAGGGTGAGGTCAGCGGGCCGTCTTTGGCAACGGAATTTCCCCCTTGAATCAGAGGGGCAAGGGAAATGCGGCGGAAGCGTTGCAGAAATGTGTCAGTATTGCAGCCCAATTCGCAGGCATCGCCCGGGGCGGCGCACATGAGGCGGGCAGATGCGCGGCAAGACGGCAGCGCCGCACTTTCCCGGATCGAATCGGCCGTGAGGGAAAACCGGCGCGCCGATCCTCGTCTTGAATTAATTGAACGGCCGTTTTATTATTGCTCTGGAAGGGGAGGACCATGGCACGCACCGCAGGCTCGGATGGAGAGAGAACGCTCGCCGCGATCCGCGAGGCTGCGCTCGATCTCATCGCCCGCCACGGCTACGAGGCCGTGTCGATGCGCCGGCTGGCCGCGCAGGTCGGCGTTCAGGCCGCCGCGCTCTACCGCTATTTCCCGACCAAGGAAGACCTGCTGTTCTCGCTGATGCGCGAGCATATGGAGGCGCTGCTGGCGAGCTGGCAGGCCGCGCGCCCCGCCTCCCCCGATCCGGTCCACCAGCTCGCCGCCTTCGTGCGCAACCATATCGGCTTTCATATCGCGCGGCGCCATTCTACCCATGTCAGCAACATGGAACTGCGGGCGCTTTCGCACGAGAAGCTGAGCGCGGTCCTGCGCCTGCGCGGCGCCTACGAGAAGGAGTTGCGGCGCATCCTGCGCGCGGGCGCGGAAGGCGGCGACTTCACCGTCGAGGACGTGGCGCTGACCGCGATGGCGATCATCCAGATGACGACCGGGGTGATCGTCTGGTTCCGGCCGGACGAGCGGCTCTCGGTCGAGGAAGTGGCCGAGACCTATCACAAGATGACGATGCGCCTCGTCGGGGGGCGTCTGGTCGGGAGGCATCTCGACGACAACGACAACGGGGAAGAAAGCAGGGAGGATTTTCATGTACGATCAGGTAATGAGCTTCGGGCTTGGTGAGGAGATCGACGCGCTGCGCGACACCGTGCGCCGTTTCGCGGCCGAGCGCATCGCCCCCATCGCCGACAAGACCGACCGCGACAACGACTTCCCCGCCCATCTGTGGCAGGAGATGGGCGCGCTCGGCCTGCTCGGCATGACCGCCGATCCCGACTTCGGCGGCACCGGCATGGGCTATGTCGCCCATGTCGTGGCCATGGAGGAGATTTCCCGCGCTTCGGCCTCTGTCGGCCTGTCCTACGGCGCGCACTCCAATCTTTGCGTCAACCAGATCAACCGCTGGGGCACGCCGGCGCAGAAGGAGAAATACCTGCCTTCCCTTTGCGCCGGCACCACGGTGGGCGCGCTCGCCATGTCGGAGCCGGGGGCGGGATCGGACGTGGTCTCGATGCGGCTGCGCGCGCAGAAGAAGAACGACCGCTACGTGCTCAACGGCTCCAAGATGTGGATCACCAACGGCCCCGAGGCCGGCACGCTGGTCGTCTACGCCAAGACCGACCCGGAAGCCAACTCGCGCGGCATCACAGCCTTCCTGGTCGAGCGCGAGATGGCCGGGTTCTCCGTGGCGCAGAAGCTCGACAAGCTCGGCATGCGCGGCTCCAACACCGGCGAGCTGGTGTTCGAGGATGTCGAGGTACCGTTCGAGAACGTGCTTCACGAGGAAGGGCGCGGCGTCGAGGTGCTGATGTCGGGCCTCGACTACGAGCGCGTCGTGCTCTCCGGCGGGCCGCTCGGCATCATGGCGGCGGCGCTGGACGTCGCCTTGCCTTACGCGCAGGAGCGCAAGCAGTTCGGCCAGCCGATCGGCGCGTTCCAGCTCGTCCAGGGCAAGTTCGCCGACATGTACACGACGATGAATGCGGCGCGCGCCTATGTCTATGCCGTCGCCGCCGCCTGCGACCGCGGCGAGACAACGCGCAAGGACGCGGCCGGCTGCATCCTCTATGCGGCGGAGAAGGCGACGCTGATCGCGCTCGACGCCATCCAGCTTCTCGGCGGCAACGGCTACATCAACGACTATCCGACCGGCCGCCTGCTGCGCGACGCCAAGCTCTACGAAATCGGCGCCGGCACGAGCGAAATCCGCCGCTGGCTGATCGGCCGCGAGATCATGAGC
>DAOMOI010000139.1:0-5907 GCA_035444225.1 Aquamicrobium sp.
GAGACGCTGATGCCGCTGATCCTCGAGCTGGAAGCCGAATGGAAGGCAGCGAAGGAAGACCCCGCCTTCCAGGGCGAATTGCAGGCGCTGTCGACCCACTATGCCGGGCGGCCGTCCAAGCTCTATTTCGCCGAGGGGCTGACGCGCCATCTCGGCGGCGCGAAGATCTATCTGAAGCGCGAGGACCTGAACCACACCGGCTCGCACAAGATCAACAACTGCCTCGGCCAGATCCTGCTGGCGCGGCGCATGGGCCGCAAGCGCATCATCGCCGAGACGGGCGCGGGCCAGCACGGCGTCGCCACGGCCACGGTCGCGGCGCGCTTCGGCCTCGACTGCGTCGTCTATATGGGCGCAACGGACGTCGAGCGTCAGAAGCCCAACGTCTTCCGCATGAAGCTGCTCGGCGCCGAGGTGCGGCCCGTCTCCTCCGGCCATGGCACGCTCAAAGACGCGATGAACGAGGCGCTGCGCGACTGGGTGACCAACGTCGCCGACACCTATTACCTGATCGGCACCGCCGCCGGCCCGCACCCCTATCCCGAGATGGTGCGCGAGCTGCAGGCGGTGATCGGCCGCGAGGCGCGCGCCCAGATCCTCGAGCAGGAAGGCCGGCTGCCGGACGTGATCGTGGCCGCCGTCGGCGGCGGCTCCAGCGCCATAGGCCTGTTCCACCCCTTCCTTGACGACCCTTCCGTGCGCATCGTCGGCGTCGAGGCCGGCGGGCGCGGGCTGGACGGTATCGAGCATTGCGCCTCGATGAATGCGGGGCGGCCCGGCGTGCTGCACGGCAACCGCACCTATCTGTTGCAGAACGAGGACGGGCAGATCATCGACGGCCATTCGGTCTCGGCCGGGCTCGACTATCCCGGCGTCGGGCCGGAGCATTCGTGGCTGAAGGATTCCGGCCGCGTCGAATACGTGCCGATCCTCGACGACGAGGCGCTCGAGGCGTTCAGGCTGACGACGCGGGTTGAAGGCATCATCCCCGCGCTCGAATCCGCCCATGCCATCGCCGAGGCCGTCAAGCTGGCGCCGACGCTAGGCAAGGACAAGGTGATGATCGTCAACCTGTCCGGCCGGGGCGACAAGGACATCCACACCGTGGCGTCGATGATTGGCATGGAGATCTGACCCGGTGAAGGTCACGATCTACCACAACCCGAAATGCGGCACCTCGCGTACCGTGCTGGCGACGATCCGCGCCGCCGGCATCGAGCCGGAGGTCGTGCATTATCTCGACGATCCCCTGCCGCGCGAGGAATTGAAACGCCTGTTCACCGCCACCGGCCGGCCGGTGCGCGACCTTTTGCGCCGCAAGGGCACGCCCTATGACGAACTCGGCCTCGACGACCCCGCACTCACCGACGAGGCGCTGATCGACGCGGTCGCGCGCCATCCCATCCTGATGAACCGACCGATCGTCCGGACCGATCTCGGCGCCGCGCTCTGCCGTCCGGCCGAAACGGTGGCGACGCTGCTGCCCGGAACCCCTGTTTCCCTCGCCACCCATGAGGACGAAGAATGACCGAAACCCGCATCGACCGCCGCTTTGCCCGGCTCAAGGCCGAGGGCCGTCCGGCGCTCGTCACCTATATGATGGCCGGCGACCCGGACTATTCGACCTCGCTGTCGATCCTCAAGGCGCTGCCGGCGGCGGGCGCAGACGTGGTCGAGCTCGGCATGCCGTTCTCCGACCCGATGGCCGACGGCCCGGCGATCCAGGCGGCCGGCCTGCGCGCGCTGAAGGCCGGGCAGACCGTGGCGCGCACGCTGGAAATGGCGGCCGAGTTCCGCAAGGCCGACGACGACACGCCGATCGTGATGATGGGCTATTACAACCCGATCTACATCTACGGCGTCGACCGCTTCCTCGCCGACGCGAAGGCGGCCGGGATCGACGGGCTGATCGTGGTCGACCTGCCGCCGGAAATGGACGGCGAGCTTTGCGTGCCGGCGCTGAAGGCGGGTCTCAACTTCATCCGCCTCGCCACGCCGACCACCGACGACAAGCGCCTGCCGAGCGTGCTCAGCAATACTTCCGGCTTCGTCTACTACGTGTCGATGACCGGCATCACAGGCTCGGCGCTGCCGGATACGAGCAAGGTCGGCGCGGCGGTGGCGCGCATCAAGGCGCATACGGACCTGCCCGTCTGCGTCGGCTTCGGCGTCAAGACGGCGAGCCAGGCGCAGGCCATCGGCGCCTCGGCCGACGGCGTCGTCGTCGGCACGGCCATCGTCAACGCGGTCGCCAATGTGATAGACGCCGAGGGCCGTCCGACGGCCGACCCGGCCGAGGCGGTGGCGACGCTGGTCGAGGGCCTCGCCCACGGCGTGCGCCGCGCCCGCCTTGCCCATGTTTGAGAAGAACCCCATCTGAGCCGGACGGAAGAAGCGGAGACCGCCGATGAACTGGATCACCAACTATGTCCGCCCGAAGATCAACTCGATCCTCGGCCGCCGCGAGATGCCGGAGAACCTCTGGATCAAGGACCCGGAAACCGGCGAGATGGTGTTCCACAAGGACCTGGAGGAGAACCAGTGGGTGATCCCGTCCTCCGGCCACCACATGAAGATTTCGGCGAAGGAGCGGCTGAAGTTCTTCTTCGACGACGGCGCCTATGAGACGATCGAGAACCCGAAGGTCGCGACCGATCCGCTGAAGTTCCGCGACGAGAAGCGCTATATCGACCGGCTCAAGGACAACCGCGCCAAGACCGGCATGGACGACGCCATCGTCGCCGCCACCGGCGCCATCGAGGGGCTACCCATCGTCGCGGTGGTGCAGGACTTCGCCTTCATGGGCGGCTCGCTCGGCATGGCCGCGGGCGAGGCCATCATCAAGGGCTTCGAGACGGCGGTGGCGCTGAAGCGGCCGCTGGTGCTGTTCTCGGCCTCGGGCGGCGCGCGCATGCAGGAAGGGATTCTCTCGCTGATGCAGCTTGCCCGCACCACCGTCGCCGTCGACCGGCTGAAGGAGGCGGGCCTGCCCTATATCGTCGTCCTGACCAACCCGACGACCGGCGGCGTCACCGCCTCCTACGCCATGCTGGGCGACGTCCACATCGCCGAGCCGGGCGCGGTGATCGGCTTCGCCGGCGCCCGCGTCATCGAGCAGACCATCCGCGAGAAGCTGCCCGAGGGCTTCCAGCGCTCCGAATATCTGATGGAGCACGGCATGGTCGATATGGTCGTCTCGCGCCTCCAGATGAAGGAGACGGTGGCGCGGCTGCTCAAGATATTCGTCGGCGAGACGCCGGCAGGGGACGAAAAGCCGGCCGAGCCGCTGCCCGAACCGGCGGCGGACGACGCCGTCGAGAGCCTGCCGGCGGCCTGACGACGCGACAAGCCCTTCCTCCAGCCCGATCGGACGGGTCGCCATGACCTTCAGCACCAGCGAGGCCGACGCCGCCATCGAGCGGCTGATGGCGCTGCACCCCAAGGGATACGACCTGTCGCTCGGGCGCGTGACGCGCCTGCTCGTGCGGCTTGGCGACCCGCACGAGCACATGCCGCCGGTGATCCACATCGCCGGCACCAACGGCAAGGGCTCGGCCGCCGCGTTCTCGCGCGCGCTGCTGGAGGCCTCGGGCCGCACCTGCCACGTCCACACCTCGCCGCATCTCGTCCACTGGCACGAACGCTTCCGGCTCGCTGCCGAAGGCGGCGGCAGGCTGGTCGAGGACGCGGTGCTGGCCGAGGCCGTCGAGCGCGTGGCGCAGGCCAATCAGGGCGAGGCCATCACCGTTTTCGAGATCCTGACGGCGGCGATGTTCGTGCTGTTTTCCGAGCACCCGGCCGACGCGGCCATCGTCGAGGTCGGCCTCGGCGGCCGCTTCGACGCCACCAACGTCGTCGCCCGGCCGGCCGCCAGCCTGATCATGCCGATTTCGCTCGACCACGAGGCGCATCTCGGCGACCGGGTCGAGCTGATCGCCGCCGAGAAGGCCGGCATCATCAAGCCCGGCCGCCCGGTGGTGATCGGCGCACAGGCGCACGACGCCGCGCGCGAGGTGCTGATCGACACGGCGGAACGGCTTTCCTGCCCGCTCTTCGTCTACGGGCAGGATTTCGTCGCCTATGAGGAGCGCGGTCGTCTCGTCTACCAGGACGAGGACGGGCTGTTCGACCTTCCGCTGCCGCGCCTGCCCGGCCGCCACCAATATGCCAACGCGGCAGCAGCAATCGCCACCGTCAAGGCGGCGGGCTTTCCCCTCGGCCAGCAGGACGCCGAGCGCGCCGTGGCGCGGGTGGACTGGCCCGGCCGGATGCAGAAGCTCACCGAGGGCGCGCTGGTCGATCTCGCCCCGAAAGACGCGGAAATCTGGATCGACGGCGGGCACAATCCCGGCGCCGGCGCGGTCGTCGCCGAGGCGCTGGCCAATGAGGAGGACCGGCGGCCGCGACCGCTGGTGCTGATCGCCGGCATGATCAACACCAAGGACCAGACCGGCTATTTCCGCAACTTCGCCGGGATAGCGCGCCACGTCTTCACCGTGCCGGTCCATGACAGCGACGCCGGCGTGCCCAATGACGAGCTGGCGGCGCGGGCGGCGGAAGCGGGACTTGTCGCCGAGCCGGTCGCCTCGGTGGAGAATGCGCTGATGCTGCTGCGCGACGGCTGGGCCGGTGTAGGCGCGCCGCCGCGCATCCTCATCTGCGGCTCGCTCTACCTCATCGGCGAGGTGCTGCGCCGGAACGGCACGCCGCCGACCTGAAACAAAAAAAGCCCGGCGCGAGGCCGGGCTTCTTGATTCCGTATCGGAAACGGCGGTCAGGCGACCGCGCCGCCGATCCACGAGGCGAGCGCGGTCTTGGGTGCCGCGCCCACCTTGGTGTCGGCGACCGCGCCATCCTTGAACAGCATCAGCGTCGGGATCGAGCGCACGCCGTACTGGGCGGCAAGCTCGGGGTTCTCGTCGATGTTGAGCTTGGCGATCTTCACCTTGCCGGCATACTGGGCCGAGATCTCCTCGAGCGCCGGGGCGATCATCTTGCACGGGCCGCACCACTCAGCCCAGAAGTCCACCACCACGGGTTCGGCCGAGTCGAGCACGTCGGCCTGAAAGCTGCTCTTGGTTACGGTGACGGTGGCCATATCGAAAACTCCCTAAAAAAGCGGTTCGGCCGCGCATGTGGGACAGGCGGGCGGCAAGTTCAAGCATCCGTTCTGTCACGTCGCCGTGAGTCGGGCAAGCCGAGCGATGCGAGCGCGGCGGCCAGCGCCGCGCCATCGAGCGGCACCAGCAGCGGGACTTCGGTGTAGACGAGCGCCGCGCGGATTTCGCGGCCGGGATAGAGCGGCCGCAGGAGCGCGCCATAGAGCGCCATCTGCGCCACATGGGCGGGCGGCAGCGCGTCCGCCGCGATGGAGCGCGGCGCGCGGCCGGTCTTGAAATCGACGATCAGCACCGCCTCGTCGGTCACGGCCAGCCGGTCGATCTTGCCGGAGACGGCGCGGGGTAGGCCGGCGACCTCGACCGTGCCCATCACCGCCACCTCGGCGCGCGAGCCGGGCGCGAAGAGGGCGCCGAAGGCGGGATCGCCGAGCACGCGCGCGACCGAGCGCCACAGCGCCTCGCGCTCGCCCTCGGGCCAACCCGCGCCGGTCCGCGCCAGATAGGCGAGGGCGGCTTCCTCGCGCCGCTCCGTCGAAACCTCGGGCAGCATCTGGAGCAGGCGGTGGAGCGCCGTGCCGCGTTCGAGCGCGAGCGAGGACGCCGTCTCCGCGTCGAGCACCGGCGAGCCGGCGAAGAAGCCGGCATCCGCCTCCGGCTCGATCGCGGCGGCAGGCGGTGCGGGCTCAGCCGGTGCCGCTTCGGCCGGCGCCGGGCGATCCTCGGCGGCTTCGCGGTCTTCCTCGCCGCCACCCTCGGCTGCATGGTGGCGCCGACGGTCGAGACCTTC
>DAOMOI010000140.1:0-5851 GCA_035444225.1 Aquamicrobium sp.
CGCATGGTGCTGAAGCGCATGGGGGCGACGCCATGACGCCGCTGATCCTCGCGCTGATCTTCTGGGCCATCGCCTGGGCGTTCAACGAATGGCTGGTGCGGTTTCAGCCGCGCTCGGGCCTGCTGCGGCGGCTGATCGACATCGTCGTGCCGACCATGTTCGGCATCGCGGTGCTGGTGCTGTGGGAAGGCATCGTGCGCGGCTTTTCGATCCCGTCGGTGCTGCTGCCGCCGCCGTCGATGATCTGGGCGCGCATCGCCGCTTCCGTGCCCATCCTGTGGGCCGATTTCCAGCAGACGTTCCTCAAGGCGGTGCTGATCGGCTATGCGCTCGGCTGCGGCGCGGGCTTCGTCGTCGCCATCCTGATCGACCGCTCGCCCTTCCTGCAACGCGGTCTCCTGCCGCTCGGCAATTTCGTCTCGGCGCTGCCGATCATCGGCGTGGCGCCGATCATGGTGATGTGGTTCGGCTTCGACTGGCCGTCCAAGGCGGCGGTGGTCATCATCATGACCTTCTTCCCGATGCTGGTGAACACGGTGCAGGGGCTGGCGGCGTCGAGCGCCATCGACCGCGACCTGATGCGCACCTATGCGGCGAGCTACTGGCAGACGCTGTTCAAGCTGCGCTTGCCCGCTGCCGCGCCCTTCATCTTCAACGCGCTCAAGATCAACTCGACGCTGGCGCTGATCGGTGCCATCGTCGCCGAATTCTTCGGCACGCCCATCGTCGGCATGGGCTTCCGCATCTCCACCGAGGTGGGGCGGATGAATGTCGACATGGTGTGGGCCGAAATCGCCGTCGCGGCCGTCGCCGGCTCCGTCTTCTACGGGGTCGTTTCGCTCGCGGAGAGGGCCGTGACGTTCTGGCATCCGTCTGTCCGCGGTGGATAGGCGATACTTCAGAGGGTGAAAACAATGAAAACAACAGCAGTCGCATTCCTTGCCGGCGCGATGTCGCTGGCCGCCTTCCAGGCTTTTGCAGCCGACAAGGTCACGCTCCAGCTCAAATGGGTGACGCAGGCTCAGTTCGCCGGCTACTACGTCGCCAAGGACAAGGGTTTCTATGAGGAGGAAGGGCTCGACGTCGAGATCAAGCCCGGCGGGCCGGACATCGCCCCGCCGCAGGTGATGGCCGGCGGCGGCGCCGACGTGATCGTCGAGTGGATGCCGGCGGCGCTCGCCACGCGCGAGCGCGGCGTGCCGCTGGTCAACATCGCCCAGCCGTTCAAGTCGTCGGGCATGATGCTGACCTGCCTCAAGGACACCGGCATCACCGGGCCGGAGGACTTCAAGGGCCGGACGCTCGGCGTCTGGTTCTTCGGCAACGAGTACCCGTTCCTGAACTGGATGAACAAGCTCGGCATCCCGACGCAGGGCGGGGCCGACGGCGTCAACGTGCTGAAGCAGGGCTTCAACGTCGATCCGCTGCTCCAGAAGCAGGCCGACTGCATCTCGGTGATGACCTACAACGAATACTGGCAGGTCATCGACGCCGGGATCACGGAAGACGACCTGGTCACCTTCAAATATGAGGACCAGGGCGTCGCCACGCTCGAGGACGGCCTCTGGGTGCTGGAGGAGAACCTCGCCGACGAGGCCTTCGTCGACAGGATGGCGCGCTTCGTCAGGGCCTCGATGAAGGGCTGGAAATACACCGAGGAGAACCCCGACGAGGCGGCCGAGATCGTGCTGGAGAACGACGAGACCGGCGCGCAGCAGGAGCACCACCAGAAGCGCATGGCGCGCGAGGTCGCCAAGCTGACGGCCGGCTCCGACGGCACGCTCGACCCGGCCGACTACGAGCGCACGGTCGAGACGCTGCTGACCGGCGGCGACGAGCCGGTGATCGCCGAGAAGCCCGAGGGCGCATGGACCCATGCCGTCACCGACAAGGCGTTCGGCGGCTGATTGCCCGGGAAATCGAACGAACATGCGAAAGGGGCGGGCGATCCGCCCCTTTTTCGTGCCGGTATCAGCCGCTCGCCATCGTTTCCAGGCTGGCGAAGCCTTCCGGCGCGCCGCCTTCGAGGAAGGGGGTGGCGATCTCGACGAAGTCGTCGGGGTAGAAGCCGTTGAAACGCGTGCGCAGCGACAGCGAATAGGCGCCGATATGGCCGATCTCGATCCAGTCGCCGGTATCGACCGTTTCCGGCAGCCAGAACGGGCGCGACAGGATGTCGACCGAATCGCAGGTCGCGCCGCAGACCCTGAACGGCACGATCGTTTCGCGGTTTCCGTTGCGGCTGCGGATAGCCGGATCGGGGATGAAGCGCGCCGGCAGCGTGATCTTGCCGGTCCACGAATCCGACAGCGACGCCCAGATGCCGTCATTGATGTAGAGCCGCCGGCCCTTGCGCAGCAGCACCCGCACGATCAGCGAGAAGGCGCGGGCGACGATGACGCGGCCCGGCTCCGCCACCAGCGGCACGTCGGAAAAGCCCCATTCGGCGATGTCGTCGCCCAGCCGCGCCATGATCTCGTCGAGCGAGGGCATCTGCGGCTTCCGGCGGTTGGGGTCGTGGCCGTATTCGGCCGGGAAGCCGCCGCCGACGTCGAGGCCGGCGATCTCGACCGAGGCGCGGTTGCGTACCCAGTTGGCCGAGGCCAGCGCCCGCTCATAGGTGTCGGGGTCCTCGATCTGGCTGCCGACATGGAAGCATATGCCGACCTTGTATCCGGCCCGGCCGAGCCGGTCGATAAGCTCGACTGCGGCGGCAGGCCCGGCGCCGAACTTCTTCGACAGCTCGTAGGTGGCACTGCCCTTGGTCTGGATGCGCACGAAGACGGTGACGGTGCCCGGGTCGATGTCAAGCGCGCGCACCACGCGGGTCAGCTTGGCGATCTCGTCCTCGTGATCGACGGCCAGCGTGCGGATGCCGTACTCCTCCAGCGCCAGCCTGATATGCGACTGCGCCTTGACCGGATGCATGTAGAGCATCTCGGCCCTGGGCGCGACCGCGCGCACGGCGGCGAACTCGCCCGGCGAGGCCACGTCGAAGGCATCGACTCCGGCTTCGGCCAGCGTCTTCAGCACCATGGGCTCGCCATTGGTCTTGACCGCATAGGCGGTCCTGCCCGGAAACATCGCCATGAAGCGGCGGCAGTCGTCCTTCAGCACCGCGGGGCGAAAGCAATAGACCGGGTCGTCGGGGCGGAGCGCAAGCGCGGCGGCGCGGGCGTCGTCGAATTGCTGCAAGGATCGTCTCCTGTCTCGATGGCGCGGAGCCTATCAGCAGCGCAGCGCGGACGAAAGCAGCGCGGGGAGGGCGGCAAGGGCGAGAGCCGCGCGCCCTTGCCGCCTCGCGGCGGCCGGCTTTTTTCACAGGCGACGGCTGCGGGGTTTTCGCAGCGAAATCAGCTTTCTGGGACCCGCGACGGCAGGCTTTTTCCAAAGCCGTGCGGCAGCGCAGCACAAGATATGCTTGCCAGCCGATGAAACGGACCTAGACTCCGTGAAAGTCCGCAGAGGAGATACGCCAATGGGACTTGCACGACCGCTCAACGCGTTGATGTTCTGTGCCGCGTTCGCCTTCGTCGGCGCCCTGATCGTCGGGGTCCTTCCCTGACAGTGGCTCGGGCGCCGCGACGAGGCTGAAAGATCCTCAGGCAAACGGACCGAAGGAAGGCCGGCAACCCCGGCCTTCCTTTTTTGATGGCGAGCCTGGCTCGCGATCCGAAGGGGGGACATCACCGCGCGGCCGTGAAGTCCCGCACCTCGTCGGCCATCCAGTCCCTGAAGGCGCGCACTTTCGGGTGATCCTGATTCCCGGTCCGGAAAACGAGATCGTAGCCGTATTCGACCTCCATCCGGCTTTCGGGAAAGAGCGCCACGAGACGACCCGCGGCCAGATCTTCCGCGACGAGGACGCCGCGCCCGAGCGCCACGCCTTCGCCCCGGATGGCCGCCTCGATGGACATGCTTCCATGGCTGTAACCCGGTCCGCGCATCCTTGCCGCCGGCAAGCCCATCATGGCGAACCATCGTTCCCACGTCGCCTTCAGCCCGATCTCATGCACGAGCCGGCATCCGGCCAGTTCCTCCGGCGACCGCAGGCCGCCCATGCGATCGCGATAGTCGGGACTGCACACGGGAGAGACGGTCTCGTTCATGATCCGCTCGGCCGTCGCCCGGGGATAGGAACCGCTTCCATAGCGCATCGCGACGTCGACCTGGTCTCTGGCGAAGTCCACCTCGTTGTCGGTGACTTCGAGCTGGACGTCGAAATCCGGGCATCGCGCCATCAGCTCGTGCAGGCGCGGCATCAGCCATTTGCTTGCGAAGGAAACGCCTGAGCTGACGACGAGGCGCGTGTCGTCGTTCTTGCGGCGAACGGCTTCCGCCTCGCGCGCTAATTCGGAGAGCAGGCGGGTGACGGCGCCGAAGAACGAGACGCCCGCCTCCGTCAGCTCGATCCTCCGGGTCATGCGGCGGAAAAGCGGGACGCCGAGATCGCCCTCGAGCGCCTTGATCTGGCGGCTTATCGCGCCGTGGGTCAGGTGCAGTTCCTCCGCCGCCAGCGTCATGCTCAACCTCCGGCCGGCCGCCTCGAAGGCGCGCAGGGTCTGCAAGGGCGGCATCCGGTCGGTCACGGCGTTTCCATGCATGATTTCAGCTCACACGTCAGGTGAGAACAAATCGTTTGTCGGCGGGCCATGGCTGGTCTTAAGCATGACACAAGCGCACAGACATTCCAACCGACGACGACCCTCATGACGCAGAATGCCGCCGACGCCATAGCTCTCCCGCCCGTCGCTGCGCCGGTCCGGCCTCGTATCCCGAAGAAGGCCGGGGCGATGCTGTTGCTCGCGATCATGTGGGGCCTGTCGATCCCCGCAACGAAGCTCGGCCTTCAGGACCTGCCCCCGCTCACGCTGACCGCGCTGCGCTTCGGCGTTGCCGTGCCGTTTCTGTTCCTTCTTGCCCTTGGCCGCCTTCGGGTGCCGTGGCGGGCCGTTCCCGGCATCGCGGCATTGGGGATTCTGGGCATCACCCTGGGAAACGTCGCCCAGTCGTTCGGCGTGCAAGGCACCTCGGCATCGGCGGGAACGATCATTTCCGCGACCATCCCCGTGTTCGTCGTGATCTTCGCGGCGATCCGCCTCAAGCAGGCCGTTACAGGCCGGCAATGGGCCGGTCTGTTCGCGGCGTTCGCCGGGATCGCACTGGTGGCCGCGGGAACCGGATCGGGCGCGGACGATGCGTCCAGGACCACGGCGGCGGGCGTCGCCTGGATGCTGCTCTCGGCCGTCGCCATCGCGTTCTATTACATCTGGAGCGCGGAACTCGCCGAAAAATACGGCACCGTTCCCGTCGCAGCGTGGAACATCCTGGCCGGTTTCACCGCGATCCTGCCCCTTGCCGGCTGGGAAGCCTCGCACACATCCTTCCAGATCACGGCTCAGGCCGTCTGGGTTTCCGCCTATCTCGGCATCGCGGTGACGGTCGCGGGCCTGTTCCTGTGGCTGCATCTGCTCCGCACGGTCCCGGCGCGGGTGGCGGCGAGCGTCCAGTATCTCCAGCCCGTATTCGGCATTGCCGCATCGGCGGCGTTGTTCGGCGACAGGCTCGGCGTGTCGTTCGCGGTGGGCGTGGTGCTGATCCTGGGCGGCCTTGCCCTGGCGGTGGCCAACGGGAGGCCCGCGCCCGACGAAGCCATGGCGCGGGCGTAGCGCCGGGCCTCGCGGTTACGCCGCGACGGCCTGCGGGCGCACGCCGATCAGATGGCAGATGGCGAAGGCGAGGTCGGCGCGGTTCATGGTGTAGAAGTGGAATTCCTCCATGCCGCGCTCGACGAGGTCGAGCACCTGCTCTGCGGCGATGGCCGCGGCGACCAGCGCATGGGTCTGGGCGT
>DAOMOI010000141.1:0-5851 GCA_035444225.1 Aquamicrobium sp.
CAGCGCAGCATGGCCCCGAGATTCTGCAACCCGCGCCGGATCGCGCCCGGGCCGGCTTGCCTGCGCGCCACGTCGGGCGTGAACAGGAACATCGGCAGCACGAACACCACGTACCAGATCGCGGTCAGCGGGCCGGAAGCGCGGTCGCCCTCGCGTGACAGCGGGTCGAGGCCGAGGATCGGCTCGAAGCCGAGCATGGTGCGCCCGGTCTCCGGCGAGGCCGACATGAAGCCCAGCACCAGCACCAGCGAGACCAGCCCGCCGAGATAGCCCAGCCCCCAGGCCGAGCCGGAAAGCCGGCCGAGCTCCGACCGCGGCACGAGGCCGGGCATCATCGCGTTGTTGAAGACGGCGGCGAACTCCATGCCGAAGACGGCGACCGCGATGGCGATCAGCACGAAGGTCAGGTCTCCCATGCCGGGCATGGCGAACCACAGCAGCCAGCAACCGATGACGCCGATGACGGAGAAGGCGAACACCCACGGCTTGCGCGTGCCGGAAGCGTCGGCGATGGCGCCCAGCACCGGCGAGGACAGCGCGATCAGCAAACCGCCGATGCCGGTGGCGTAGCCCCACAATTCCTGTCCGCGCGCCGCGTCGGGCGCTACCGCCGCGGCAAAATAGGGCGCGAAGACGAAGGTGATGATCAGGGTGTGGAAGGGCTGCTGCGCCCAGTCGAACAGCATCCACCCCCAGATGCCGCGCCGGGGAACCGGCCTGTGGTCGTCCATCTCCTCCCCCTCTCCCGGCTCCGGAACGCCGTCCCGCTCAGCCAAGATCGGCCATCAGCCCGGCGGCCACCGTCAGGCGCGAGACGGTCAGTTCGCCTCCCTCCGTCAGCGCCTGAAGCCGCTCGCGCGCCCGCGCGACCCGCGCGCCGCCGGCTTCGAGCCATGCCGCGACCGGCTCCTTCGCGCCGGCATGGCCGGTGAGCGCGGCCGCGGCGATGCCGCGCCGGGCGGCGCCGATGGTCTCCAGCGCCCGCGACAATGCCAGTCCCTCATAATAGTCGGCCGGCGACAGCGTCCGCGCCGCCTCGTTGATGCGGCCGATGCGGAACGCCTTGGTGACGGCGAAGAAGGCCCGCGCCGCCGCGACCACGCCGGCCCCGGTATCGGCGGCGATCCGCATCATGTCGGGGATGGATTCGGCCACCCACAGCATCGCGATCCGGTTGGCCAGCGCCTCGGGCGCACCGGCCTTGGCGAGCTCGTGCGTGCGCTCCTCCACGCGGCCGGCGACGAAGGCCGGCAGCATCCCGCCCAGCTTGCCGTCCAGCGCCTTGCGCGCCTTGCGCAGCGCCTCGATGCGCGCCGCCACCGGCGCGGCCGCGTCGTCGTTCTTGAGCAGCCAGGCGGTGGCGGCGTGGATGAGCCGCCCGACCGACTGGTAAAGCTCGAGCTGCGCGTCGCCGTCGATCTTCGTGTCGAGCGCGTCGATCTCCGCATAGAGGGCGGGAAGCTCGAAGCCGTCGCGCACGACCGCATAGGCCGCGACCGCCTCCGCCGCCGAATGGCCGGTCAGGTCCTGCATCCGGGCGATGAAGGACGGCCCGCCGCGATTGACCGCGTCGTTGGCGAGCTGGGTGGCGATGATCTCGCGCCGCAGCCGATGGCCCCTGATCTCGGCCCCGTATTTCTTCGCCATCTTCGCCGGAAAATAGGCGAAGAGGTCGGCCTCGAAATGCGGATCGTCGGTCAGCGGCTCGGCCACGATGTCGTCGAACAGGGTCAGCTTGGCATAGGCGAGCAGCACGCCGAGCTCGGGCCGCGTCAGCGGCTCGCCGCGCGCCTGTCGCTCGGCCATGGCAGCACTTCCCGGCAGCGCCTCGACCGCGCGGTCGAGCAGGCCGCGGCTTTCCAGCGCCTGCATGAAGCGTTCCTGATGGGCGAGGTCGGCGAGGCCGCGCCGGCGCGCGAGCGACAGTGCCAGCGTCTGCTCGTAATTGTTGGCGAGCACCAGCGCCGCGACCTCGTCGGTCATGTCGGCGAGCAGCTTGTTGCGGGCCGGCCGCGTCAGCCGCCCCGACCGCATCGCCGCCGCCAGCCCGATCTTGATGTTGACCTCGAGGTCGGACGAGTTGACGCCGGCCGAATTGTCGATGGCGTCGGAATTGCCGCGCCCGCCGGCAAGGCCGTATTCGATGCGGCCGCGCTGGGTCATGCCGAGATTGGCGCCCTCGCCCACCACCTTGGCGCGGATCTCCGCGCCGGTGATGCGGATGGCGTCGTTGGCGCGGTCGCCGGCATCGGCATTGGTCTCCGTCGAGCCGCGCACATAGGTGCCGATGCCGCCGAACCATAACAGATCGACCGGCGCCTTGAGGATGGCGTTCATGATCTCGGCCGGCGCGGCGGTCGTCTTCTTCAGCCCGATCGCCTCGGCCGCCTGCGGCGTCAGCGTCACCGACTTGGCCGCGCGCGAGATCACCATGCCGCCTTTCGACAGTTTTTTCCGGTCGTAGTCCTGCCAGGAAAGCTGCGGGTTCCTGAACAGCCGCTCGCGCTCCTCATAGGAAGACGCGGCGTCCGGCGCGGGGTCGATGAAGATGTCGCGATGGTCGAAGGCGGCGATCAGTCGCGTGCAGCGCGAGCACAACATGCCGTTGCCGAACACGTCGCCCGACATGTCGCCGACGCCGACGGCGGTGAACGGCTCGTTCTGGATGTCGCGGTTCATCTCGCGGAAGTGCCGCTTGACCGCCTCCCACGCGCCGCGCGCGGTGATGCCCATCTTCTTGTGGTCGTAGCCGGCCGAGCCGCCGGAGGCGAAGGCGTCGTCGAGCCAGAAGTCGTGATCTTGGCTGATGGCATTGGCCGTGTCGGAGAAGGTGGCCGTGCCCTTGTCGGCGGCGACGACGAAATAGGGATCGTCGCCGTCATGGCGGATCACGCCTTCAGGCGGCGCGACCTTCTCGCCGTCGAGATTGTCGGTGACGGAAAGCAGGCTGGAGATGAAGTTGATGTAGGCCGCGCGCCCGGCGGCGAAGGTGTCGGCCCGGCTGCCGCCCGCAGGCAGCAGGCGCGGATAGAACCCGCCCTTGGCGCCCACCGGCACGATCACCGCGTTTTTGACCTGCTGCGCCTTGACCAGCCCCAGCACCTCGGTGCGGTAGTCCTGCGCCCGGTCCGACCAGCGCAGGCCGCCGCGCGCCACCGGGCCGTAGCGCAGGTGGACGCCCTCGACCTCCGGCCCGTAGACGAAGATTTCCCGCCACGGCTTCGGATCGGGCAGGCCGGTCAGACTGCGCGAATCGAGCTTGATCGCCAGCGAACGCGGCCCCTGTGCCTCGGGAGCGTAATAATTGGTGCGCAGGCTCGACTCGATCAGGTTGCGATAGCGGCGCAGGATGGTGTCGTCGTCGAGGTTCGGCACCTCCTCCAGCGCGTCGTCGATGGCGGCATTGAGATGCCTGGCCGTCACCGCGCGGTCGTCGGCGAAGGCCGGGTCGAACCGCGCCTCGAACAGCGAAAGCAGCGCGCGGGCGATGTCGGGATAGCGGTGGAGCGTGGCCGCGATGTAGTCCTGGCTCTGCGCGATGCCCGCCTGCTGGAGATAACGGCCATAGGCGCGCAGCAGCTGGATCTCGCCGGCGCGGAAGCCGGCGCTCTGCACCAGCGCCGCATAGCCGTCATTGTCGGTCTCGCCGCGCCAGACCGACAGGAACACTCCGTCGAGCAGCGCGCCGCCATCGGCGAGGTCAATGGCGCGGCCGCCGGCGCCGGCCAGTTCCATGTCGTGGATGAAGACCGGCGCGGCGCCGTCTTCACCCGGAATTTCACCCCGAATCTCGAAAGTGCGCTCGCTGATGACGCGAAAGCCCATATTCTCCAGCAGCGGCACGCGGCGCGACAACCCGACCGGCTCGCCGTGATGGTATATCTTCAGCGAGGCATGGGCCTCGCCCTCGCCCTCGGCGCGGTAGAAGTCGATGGCGATGGGATTGGCGGCCGACAGCGCCGCGACCTGCCGCGCATCCTCGAGCGCCGTTTCGGCCGCGAAGGAGTTGCGGTAGCTCTGCGGCAGCCGGTTGGCGAGGGCGACCAGCGCCGCATCCGCGCCGGTGTCGGCGGCCGCTTCGTTCAACGCGTCCTCCCAGGTGCGGACGATGGCGCGGATGCCGGCCTCGAGCGCGCCCGTCTCCACCTTGGGCGTCTTGCCGCCGGAGCGGCCGATGATGAAATGCACCCGCGCCAGCCCGCCCTCGGGGAAGCTCGGATAATAGGCCGACAGGCGGCCGTCGAAGACGGTCTTCAGGAACGCGCCCATGCGCTCGCGCACATTGGAATCGTAGCGGTCGCGCGGCACGAAGACGAGCACCGAGACGAAGCGGTCGAACTGGTCGACCCGGAACAGCACGCGCACGCGCGGCCGCTCGCCCAGCGCCAGGATCGCCGCCGCATGCTTGCGCAGCGTCGGCACGCTGACCTGGAACAGCTCGTCGCGCGGGTAGGATTCGAGCAGGTTGATCAGCGCCTTGCCGGAATGGTCGGCGGCGTCGAAGCCGGACGCCGCGATCACCGCCCCGGCCTTGGAGCGCAGATAGGGCACGTCCATGACCGAGCTTGTATAGGCGGTGGAGGCGAACAGGCCGACGACGCGCAGCTCACCCGAGAGCCGGCCGGCCTCGTCGAACACCTTGACCCCGACATAATCGAGATAGGCGCGGCGATGCACCACCGACTTGGCATTCGCCTTGGTGACGATCAGCGGCTCCGGCCCGTGCAGGAAGGCGCGGATCTCGGGCGTCGTCGTCACCGCCTCCGTGCCGCGGCGCAGCACCAGCACGCCCGGATCGGTGAGGATGCCGAGGCCTTCCTCGTCCGACACTTCGAGCACGCCGGTCTTCTCGCCGCCGACATAGCGGAACTCGCGCATGCCGAGGAAGATGAAATTGTCGTCGCGCAGCCATTCGAGGAAGGCGATGCCTTCCTTGACCTCGGCACGGTCGAGCGGCACCGAGGGGCGGGAAAAATCGGCGATGGCGCGGTCTATGCGCGCCAGCATCGGCTTCCAGTCGCCGACGGCGGCGCGCACCTGCGCCACGATATAGGCAAGGCGCTCCGCCAGCGCGGCGGCCGCCTCGCTGCCCAGCCGCGCGACATGGACATGGATCAGGCTGATGCGCTCGGCGTCCGCTCCGGTCTTGCCGGGCGCCGCCTCGCCGGCGAATTCGGCCTTGCCGCCCCTGCCGCGCGAGACCAGGATCACCGGATGCTGCACCAGCAGCGGCTCACCGGCGCTGTCCGCGATCTCGCCGATCAGCGAATCGAACAGGAACGGCATGTTGTCATTGACGATGGTGATGGCGCTGACCGGCCGGCCCTGGCGCTGGAGCGCCGGATCGTCGTCGATCGCGACCACGCTTTCGCCGGGCCGGTGCCGGGAAAGCGCGGCCTGCGCCAGCCCCGCCGCATGCGCCAGCACCGCCTCGTCATAGGCGGCGAGGTCCTCCTCCGGCGCCCGCGCCTTCAGCAGTTGCAGCAATCCGTCCGGGCCCGGCGCAAGCGTTTTCGTCCGAGCGGTCTTTCTTGCCCCAGCCATGGTGATTCCTGTCCCGTCGGTTGCGGATTTCCGTTATCGTAACAGACAAAAGGCGTTTGGCGAGCGCCCGCGTGCACTCATGCCACCGGACAATGACAGGGAGACAAAATCATGGAAGACCGCATCATGGCCCTCGACCTCAAGCCCTCCGGCGAGCTGTCGGAAGGCACCAAAGCCTACTTCGCCAAATGCGAGGAAAAGCTCGGCATGGTGCCGAACGTGCTCCAGGCCTATGCCTTCGACGAGAAGAAGCTGCGCGGCTTCACCGAGATGTACAACGAGCTGATGCTGGGCGATTCGGGCCTGT
>DAOMOI010000142.1:0-150 GCA_035444225.1 Aquamicrobium sp.
TGCTCCAGCGCGTCTACGAGCCGGATGCGGGCACGATCCGCATCGACGGCATCGACGTCTCGACCATCACCCGCGATTCGCTCCGGGCGCAGATGGCGACGGTGTTCCAGGATGCGGGGCTCCTCAACCGCACCGTCGAGGAGAACATCC
>DAOMOI010000142.1:164-5829 GCA_035444225.1 Aquamicrobium sp.
TGGGCCGCGCCGACGCGACCTATGACGAGGTGCACGAGGCGGCGACCGCGGCGGCCGCGCAGGACTTCATCCTCGCCAAGAGCGACGGCTACGACACGCTCGCGGGCGAGCGCGGCGGCCAGCTTTCCGGCGGCGAGCGCCAGCGCATCGCCATCGCCCGCGCCGTGCTGAAGGACGCCCCGATCCTGATCCTCGACGAGGCGACCAGCGCCCTCGACGTCGAGACCGAAGCCAAGGTCACGGCGGCGATCGACCGGCTGCGCGCCGGCCGCACCACCTTCGTCATCGCCCACCGGCTGTCGACCGTGTGCGACGCCGACCTCGTCATCTTCATGGACAAGGGCGAGATCGTCGAGATGGGCGGCTACCGCGAGCTTGCCGCGCGCGACCAGGGCCGCTTCGCCGCGCTGCTCCGCGCCGGCGGCCTGCTCGCCGGCGCCGACCGGCTGCACAGCGTGCCGCCGATGGACCTCGCACCGCAGCAGCCGCCGGAAGCGGCCTGAACGAAGCGCCATATGAACGAAAACGGCCGGCTGGAGATCATCCAGCCGGCCGTGTCGTTTCCACGTGGGGAAATGTCTATTCCGCCTCGTCGGCGGCAGCGGCGTTGAGCAGGCCGTAGCGCTCCTCGCCGATCTTGCCCAGGAGTTCGAGCTGCGTCTCGAGGAAGTCGATATGGCCCTCCTCGTCCTTCAGCAGCTCGTCGAACAGCGCCATGGTGACGTAGTCGCCCAGCTCGTCGCACAATTCGCGCGAGGCCTTGTAGGAAGTGCGGGCGTCGTACTCGCCGGCGAGGTCGGCCTCCAGCACTTCCTTGACGTTCTGGCCGATCCGCAGCGGGCCGACCTTCTGCAGATTGGGGTGGCCTTCGAGGAAGATGATGCGCTCGACGATCCTGTCGGCGTGGTGCATCTCCTCGATGGATTCGGCCCGTTCCTTCCTGGCGAGCTTCGCGTATCCCCAGTCGTCGAGCAGGCGATAGTGCAACCAGTACTGGTTGACCGCCCCCAGCTCGAGAAACAGGGCTTCGTTAAGCCGCTCTATGATCCGTTCGTCGCCCTTCATGGCTCAAGCTCCCGTACTGGCCGCGCAACCCACGCACGCGGTCCAGGAATGGTACGATCTCGGCTTCCATGCCGCCGAGACGGCGATGGTAGTCTTCGGTTACCCGAATGATCGTTTCCACCACATTTGGGAAGCAGCCGCAACAGCGGCCGCGCTTCTTGAGGGCGTGATACACCTTCGCGGGCACGATGAGCTGCCAGGCATCGTCGTCGAGCAGATCGAGGATCGTCTCCTCGATCTCCTTCTGCGTGATCAGATTGCAATGACAGACAATCATGCGTCTACTCGGCTATGCCGCCTGTTTCCGGGCCTAGCGGAAGGCGGGGGGAACGTTGAACGACTCGAAGTGGCCGGCGAAAGCGCGCGCCTGATGGCCCGTGCCGGGCGCCGGCAGGAGGAACGCCGCCGCCGTCAGCAGCGCCGCGGCCGCGAGCGGCGAGGCAGAAGCCAGCGCGCGCCGGGCGGCGCGCCATGGATGCCACGGATGATGGAAAGCCGGGGTGCCCACGGCCGGATCGTGCATTTCCTCGCCTCCAATCGAACGGGTTCAAGGCCCAGACATCAAAGGTGCGCCACGCGCCGCCCCATAAACACCGGCCGGGACGGCGAAGTCAATCCAAACCTGACCGAAACACTCATAATAGATTGGAACGATTCCAAACTACGCGCGCCGTGGCCGCGAACCGTGAGCTTCCCCATGACGGGCGGCCGAAAGCGGTGACGCTATGTCGCAGACGAAACCTGTCGAAAACGTCCGGATTTCAGCCAGTTGCCTCACGGCCGCCGCTTTGGCGCGGCCTTCAGGCGGCGATATACGACGATGCTTGGATTCGGGGGGAACCGAAGCCGCACGGGAGACTTCAGTTCCGCATGACCGTTCCTGTTCAGAAGCCACGCGACACCCGCATCGACGTCCTGCGGGCGCTGGCGTTGGTCACGATCTTCGTCAACCACGTTCCCAGCAACGCGCTGGAGCAGCTGACGACGAAGAATTTCGGCTTCTCCGACGCGGCCGAGGCCTTCGTGCTGATCTCGGGCGTCTCGGCCGCGCTGGCCTACGGCCCGAAATTCCTCGCCGGCGCCGGGCTGGCGGCGACGCTGAGGATGTGGCGGCGCGCCGGCGTGCTCTATATCGCTCAACTCGGCACGACGATGGCGACCCTCGGCATCTTCGCCTTCTTCTCGCTGCACTACGCCGTGCCGGAGCTGATGACGCAGATCAACATCCGCCCGGTGATCGAGGACACGGCCGCCGCGCTGGTCGGCATCGTCACGCTCGGCCACCAGCTCGGCTACAACAACATCCTGTCGATGTACGCCGCCGTGCTCGTGCTCCTGCCCGCCTTCCTGCTCATTGGCCGCCGCTTCGGCCTTGCGGCGATGGTGGCGGCATCGGGCGCGGTCTGGCTCGCCGCCGGCGTCTGGCGCATCGGCCCGCCCAACTTCCCCAATCAGGGCGTCTGGTTCCTGAACCCGCTGTCGTGGCAGTTCCTGTTCGTCGTCGGGGTCGCGGCGGCGCTGCATGTCAGGCGCGGCGGCCGCCTGCCGCAGAACCCGTTCCTGGCGCTGGCGGCCGCGCTCTATCTGGCGCTGTCGTGGGCCTGGGTGAAGGTTCCGCTCTGGGGCGTCGACACCTCCTTCGGCCTGCCGGCGGTGCTGACCGGCTTCGACAAGACCTATCTGTCGGCCCCGCGCCTGCTGCACGTGCTGGCGGCCGGCTACCTGATCGCGGTGCTGCCGAGCGTGTCGCGCCTGTTCCGGCTGTCGCCGGCGAATCCGCTTTCGGTGATGGGCCGGCACGGGCTTCCCGTCTTCGTGCTCGGCACGGTGCTGGCGATGGCGGCGCAGGCATGGCGCATGGTCCACATCCCCTCGCCCGCCAGCGACATGACCATCCTCGCCGTCGGCATCGGCGCCCAGTTCGCCATCGCCTACTATATCGAATGGTATCGCGGCGTGGCGAATGGCTGGCGGCCGGCCGCGACATCGGGCATACCGGCGCATCATGACGCCCGCCCCGTTGCCATCCCTGCCCGTCACGAACGCGCTGCCGCGCCTTCTCGCGGCCCTGTCGGAGGCTAGTGCCGCCGTCCTCGTCGCGCCACCCGGCGCCGGCAAGACGACGCTGGTGCCGCTGGCGCTTCTCGATCAGCCATGGCGCGGCGACGGCCGCATTCTGCTGCTCGAGCCGCGCCGGCTCGCCGCCCGGGCCGCCGCCCGGCGCATGGCGGCGCTTCTGGGCGAGGAGCCGGGCCAGACGGTGGGCTACGCCATGCGCATGGAAAGCCGCACCTCGGCGGCGACGCGGATCCTCGTCGTCACCGAGGGCGTGCTGGCGCGCATGATCCTCGACGACCCCGAGCTTCCCGGCGTCGCCGCCATCCTGTTCGACGAGTTCCACGAACGCTCGCTCGACGGCGATTTCGGCCTGGCGCTGGCGCTCGACGTGCAGGGCGCGCTGCGGCCCGACCTGCGCATCCTCGTGATGTCGGCGACGCTCGACGGCGCGCGGGTCGCCTCGCTCCTCGGCGGCGCGCCGGTGATCGAAAGCGCGGGCCGCGCCTTCCCCGTCGAATTGCGCCACGCCGAGCGGCCGGCGGGCCAGCGCATCGAGGAAGCGGTTGCCGCGGCCTGCCGCCGGGCGCTGGCCGAGGAACGGGGAAGCGTCCTCGCCTTCCTGCCCGGACAGGGCGAGATCGAGCGCACGGCCGCGCTGCTCGCCGGCCGGCTGCCGGCCGATGTCGATGTGGTGCCGCTTCACGGCGGGCTCGACGGGCGGGCGCAGGATGCCGCGATCCGTCCCGCCCCGCCCGGCCGGCGCAAGCTGGTGCTGGCCACCGCGATCGCGGAAACCTCGATCACCATCGAGGGCGTGCGCGTCGTCGTCGATTCCGGGCTCTCGCGCCTGCCGCGCCACGAGCCGGCGACCGGGCTGACGCGGCTGGAGACCGTGCGCGTCTCCCGCGCCTCGGCCGACCAGCGGGCGGGCCGGGCCGGGCGCACGGAGCCGGGCGTGGCGATCAGGCTGTGGCGGGCCGAGCAGACGGCTGCGCTGCCCGCCTTCACTCCGCCCGAGATTACGGAGGCAGACCTTTCCGGCCTCGTCCTCGACTGCGCCGCCTTCGGCGTTGCCGACCCCGCGACGCTCGCCTTCCTCGACCCGCCGCCGGCGCCCGCTCTTACAGAAGCAAAAGCTCTGCTGCGCAGTCTCGGCGCGATCGACGCGCAGGGCCGGCTGACACAGGCCGGCCATGCCATGCGCCGGCTCGCCCTGCCGGTACGGCTCGCCCACATGGTGGCGCTCGCCTCCGACCGGCGCAAGGCGGCCGAGCTTGCCGTGCTGATCACCGAGCGCGGGCTTGGCGGTCCCTCGGTCGATCTCGACCGGCGGCTCTCGCGCTTCCGGGACGAGCGCGGCGCGCGGGCCGAAGGCGCGCGGACGCTGGCGAAAAGGCTGGCGCGTGACGCCGGCGGCAAGAACGGGGAAGAAGCCTCGACCGGCGCGCTGCTGGCGCTCGCTTATCCCGACCGGGTGGCGAAGGCGCGCGGCGAACGCGGCCGCTTCGTGCTGGCCAACGGACGCGGCGCGGTGCTCGATGCGGCCGAGCCGCTGGCGGGCGAGCCCTTCCTCGTCGTCGCCGACCTTCAGGGCAAGGCGCAGAACGCCCGCATCGCCGCAGCCGCGGCCATCACCGAGGACGAGGTGCGCGCCCTGCTCGGCGACCGGATCGAGACGCGAACCGAGACCGTCTTCGACGCCGAAAAAGGCGCGGTCCGGGTACGCGAGACGGTGCGGCTCGGCGCGATCCGGCTTGCCGAGCGGCAATTGCCGCCGCCGAAAGGCGAGGCGGCCGACCACGCGGTGATCGAGGCGGTGCGCGACAACGGCCTTGCCATCCTCGGTTGGGACAAGGGCGCGCTGACGCTGCGCCGCCGGCTCGCCTGGCTGCATGGCGGCCTCGGTGCGCCGTGGCCGGCGATGGACGACGACGCCCTGCTCGACAGGCTGGACGACTGGCTCTTGCCGTTCCTGTCCGGCGAAGCGTCACCGTCACGGATCGGCGCGGGCACGCTGCGCGAGGGGCTGATGTCGCTGGTGCCGCACGACCTGCAACGCAAGGTCGATGCGCTGGCGCCGACGCATTATGCCGCGCCGTCGGGCTCGTCGGTGCCGATCCGCTACGAGGAGGACGCGCCGGTGCTCGCCATTCGGGTGCAGGAGCTGTTCGGGCTCGACCGCCATCCGGCCATCGCCGGCGGCAGCGTGCCCTTGATGCTGGAGCTGCTCTCGCCGGCGCAGCGGCCGATCCAGACCACGCGCGACCTGCCCGGCTTCTGGCGCGGCTCGTGGGCCGACGTGCGCGCCGAACTGCGCGGCCGATATCCGAGGCACCCCTGGCCCGAAAACCCGCTCGAAGCGCAGGCAACAGCGCGGGCCAAGCCGCGCGGCAGCTAGAGCTCCGGCAGCACCGCATTCAGGAACGAGGCGAGGTCGTCGGTGACGTAGTCGACGTCGTCGTCATTGTTGACGTCGCGCTCCCATATTTCGGAGAAGGTCGGCTCGAAATTGTTCGGCACGATCAGCACCGTGGTCATGCCG
>DAOMOI010000143.1:0-5803 GCA_035444225.1 Aquamicrobium sp.
CTGCGCCGCGCCATGGGCAAGAAGATCCGCGCCGAGATGGACAAGCAGCGCGAGCGCTTCGTCACCGGCGCGATCGAGAAGGGCGTGTCGAAGCCGCAGGCCAACATGATCTTCGACCTCTTGGCCAAGTTCGCCGACTACGGCTTCAACAAGTCCCACGCCGCCGCCTACGCCATCGTTTCCTACCAGACGGCGTACTTGAAGGCGCATTACCCGGTCGAGTTCCTCGCCGCCTCGATGACGCTCGACATGGGCAACACCGACAAGCTCGCCGATTTCCGCGCCGACGCGATCCGGCTCGGCATCGAGGTGGTGCCGCCTTCGGTCATGACTTCGCACCGGCCGTTCGAGGTCGGCGACAACCGCATCTTCTATTCGCTCGCCGCCATCAAGGGCGTCGGCGAGGCTGCCGTCGACCACATCGTCGAGAAGCGCGCGGAAAAGCCCTTCGCTTCGCTCGAGGATTTCTGTGAGCGGGCCGATCCGCGCATCGTCGGCAAGCGCGTGCTGGAAAGCCTGATCTGCGCCGGCGCGCTCGACTGCTTCGGCCACGACCGCGCAGCCCTCTTCGCCGGGCTGGAGCGGATGATGGGCCTTGCCGCCCGCGCGCAGGAGAATGCGGCCTCCGGCCAGGGCGACATCTTCGGCATGGGCCAGGGCGCGGAGCCGCAGAAGCTGGTGCTGCCTCCTTGCGAGCCCTGGCTGCCGGCCGACCGGCTGCACCGCGAGTTCGCGGCGATCGGCTTCTATCTGTCGGCCCATCCGCTCGACGAGTACGCCGGCGTTCTGGAGAAGATGCGGGTGCAGAACTGGACCGAGTTCCAGGCTGCCGTGAAGCGCGGCGCCACCGCCGGCCGCCTCGCCGGCACGGTGACGTCGAAGCAGGAGCGCAAGACCCGCACCGGCAACAAGATGGGCGTGGTCAATTTCTCCGACCGTTCCGGCCAGTTCGAGGCGGTGATGTTCTCCGAGACGCTGGCGCAGTATCGCGACATGCTGGAGGCGGGCCGCTCGGTGGTGATCACCGTCTCGGCCGAGGACAGGCCCGAAGGCGTCAACCTGCGCATCCAGACCGTCCACGACCTCGAGCACGAGGCGAGCCGCATCCAGAAATCGCTGCGCGTCTATCTGCGCGATGCCGCACCTGTCGGCGCGGTCGCGGCGCAGCTCGCAACGCGCGGGGAGGGGCAGGTCTCGTTCATCGTCATCCGCGGCGAGGGCCAGGGCGAGGTCGAGGTGGCGCTGCCCGAGCGCTACCGCATCACCCCGCAGGTGGCGTCGGCCATGAAGGCCGTTCCCGGCGTGGTCGAGGTCGAGCTGGTGTAGGAGCCGGCTTCCGCGCCGGCTCCTTGCTCCGGCCGGCGCTATTGCTGCGGCGCGGATTCGGTGGGGGCGGGCGCAGGCGCCTGCTGGTCTCCGGCGGCCTCGGCGAGATGGTTGTTGATTCGCCGCGCCAGTTCGGGGTCGGCCTGCGCCGCCTGGATGATGGTGTTGTACTCGTCGAGCGTGATGCCGTCCGCCTCGTTGACGGCCTCGACCATCTTCTCCCCGGCTTCCTGACGCAGGCGCTGCTGGTCCTCAGGCGTGCCGGCCGAGGCGATCTGCGGCTGGTAGGATTGCGTCACCTTCGCCACTTCGAGGAAGGCGACGGCAAAGGACTTCAGCTTGGCGTCGTCCGCCGGTTGCCCCTGCGCGGCAGGTGCTTCGGCCGGGGCTTGAGTTGGTGCCTGGGTCGGCGCCTGCGGTGCGGCATCCTGCGCCGCCGCCATCGTCAGCGACGCGCCGAGCCCGAGCGCCAGCGCCGAAAGGCCGGACAGCAATGTCTTGTTCAAGGTCATGCTTCATTCCTTTTCCATGTCCGGTCGCGGCGACGGGAAACGCCGCGCGGCCGGTTCGCCCCCGCGCCGGTCTGCGAACGAACCGGGCGGCAGCGGAGCCCGCGAACCCGCCCGCACTGTGGCGGCGGCGCGATAAACCTGCGCGACGCCGGTCACTTTATCCGAACGGGGGAGACGATTGTTTATCGCGGCCTCGGATGCCGGCGGACGGAGGAGACCGGCAAAATCCCGCGCCTTGCTTGCCCGGGGCGGCTTTTCGCCATATTCGGGGGTAAGGAGCGGGCAGGGACATGCGCCGGCGGATTCGCCCGCGCGGACGAAAATCAGGAGAGGGTTTCGCAAATGAAGAAGATCGTGCTCGGGGCTGCGGCTGCGGCGTTTCTCGCCGGCTGCACCACCAATCCCTATACCGGCGAGCAGCAGGTGTCGCGCACGGCCGGCGGCGCCGCGCTCGGCGCGCTCGCCGACGCGGGCGTCGGCATGCTGGCCGGCGGCGACGACCGCCGCAACGCGCTGATCGGCGCCGGCGTCGGCGCGCTGGCCGGCGGGGCCATCGGCTCCTACATGGACCAGCAGGAGGCCGAGCTGCGCGGCTATCTCCAGGGCACGGGCGTCTCCGTCACCCGCAACGGCGACCAGATCGTGCTCAACATGCCGTCGAACATCACCTTCGCCACCGACCAGGACCAGGTCGTGCCGGCCTTCCACCAGACGCTGAACGCGGTGGCGCTCGTGCTCAACAAGTACAACCGCACCTTCGTCGACATCAACGGCCATACCGATTCGACCGGCAGCCTGCAGCACAACATGGCGCTGTCGCAGCGCCGCGCCATCTCGGTCGGCAACTATCTCGCCGGCCAGGGCGTCGACAGCCGCCGCTTCGCCATCAACGGCCTCGGCCCCAACCAGCCGGTGGCGTCGAACTCGACCCCGGACGGCCGCGCCGAAAACCGCCGCGTCGAGATCCACCTATCGCCGCTGACGTAAGCCGCCGCCACATCGCGGAACGGACGGAAAGGGCGCGCCGCCCCGCCGGCGCGCCCTTTTCTTTCGTCTTTTTTCCCAGTGCCGACGGTCGCGCGCAGCTCCGGCCAATCTGTCGCGGGCTGGCCGTAACCTGCGCTCTTGCGAGACGATGCGTATTTCCATAGTTTAGAATTATTCTAAACAGGAGATCGCCGATGTCTGCCCGCCTGCGCCTGCCGGATTTTTCGGGCAAGCCCCGTCTTGAAAGCCTCGGCGAGCGCGAGATCCTGGCGCTCGCCATTTCCTCGGAAGAGGAGGACGCGCGCATCTACGCCACCTATGCGGCGGCGCTGCGCGCGGCCTATCCGGCTTCGGCCGCCGTGTTCGACGGCATGGCGGCCGAGGAGGACGACCACCGCCGGCGGCTGATCGACCTCCATGTCCGGCGCTTCGGCGACGTCATCGTCCCGGTTCGGCGCGAGCATGTCGCCGGCATGCCGACGCGGCGGCCGCTGTGGCTGGTCGAGAATCTCGGCCTCGCCCGCATCCGCCGCGAGGCCGACGAGATGGAGCGGCAGGCGCAGGGTTTCTACGCTCGCGCCGCCGCCCGCGCCGGCGATGCCGAGACGCGGCGGCTTCTGGGCGACCTCGCCGCGGCCGAGGCCGGCCACCGGGCGCGGGCGCATGCGCTGGAGGAGGAGCACCTCGGCAACGGCGCCATGGAGAAGGAGGACCGCGCCGCCCACCGCCAGTTCATCCTGACCTGGGTGCAGCCCGGCCTTGCCGGCCTGATGGACGGCTCGGTCTCGACGCTCGCCCCGATCTTCGCCGTGGCCTTCGCCACGCACGACCCGTGGACGACCTTCCTCGTCGGCCTTTCGGCCTCGGTCGGCGCCGGCATCTCGATGGGCTTCACCGAGGCGGCGCATGACGACGGCCGCATTTCCGGGCGCGGCGCGCCATGGAAGCGCGGGCTTGCCTCGGGCGTCATGACCACGCTCGGCGGGCTGGGCCATGCGCTGCCCTATCTCATTCCGTCCTTCTGGACGGCGACCATGGTGGCCTTCGCCGTGGTCTTCCTCGAATTGTGGGCGATCGTCTGGATTCAGAACCGCTTCATGGAAACGCCGTTCCTGCGCGCCACCTTCCAGGTCGTGCTTGGCGGCTCGCTCGTTCTGGCGGCCGGCATCCTCATCGGCGGATCCTAGCGCCGGATTATCTACTGCCTGCTGTTGCCGGCGAGGTCGCGCAGAAGCTTGCTCATCTCCTCGTCGAGGGTCTCGCCGGCCGGTCCGGCGACGTCCACCTTCGGCGCGGTCGCCGGCCTGGGCGCGGACGATCCGGGAAGCTCCTTGTCGAGCGACACTTCGAGTTCCTTGAGCAGCGCGTCGTCGAGATCGGCCCGGGCGGGCGCCTCCACCCTCGGCGGCGGGGGCGGGGCGACGACCGTTGGCGGCGTCACCACGGGGCGCATCGGCTGCACCGCCGGCTGGGCCGGGGCCGGCCTCGTGGGCGGCGGCTGGACTGCCGCCGGCTCCCTCGGCTGGGCGGCGGGGGCCGGGGCGGTGGTCACCTTCACCGGTCTCGTGCGCGACGAGGCTGCCGGCCGGGGCTGCTCGCGCACGGGCGCCGGCGCATAGGCGGGTTCGGGCGCGAAGGCGGCGTCCGGCGCGCGGTGTGCGAGGCCGTTCTCGACCACGGCCTCGACCGTGGCGCGGCGGGCAGGCGATGCCATCCTGATGTTCTGCTCGACCACCACGTCGGTCGGCCCGCCGATCAGGATCAGGTGCTCGACATCGTCGCGCCGCACCAGGACGAGGCGGCGGTGGCTGTCCACGGCGGTCGCGTCCATCACCGCGAGCCGCGTCTTGCGGTGGCGGCCGCCCGAGACGAAGGTGCCGATGCTGAAGCCGCGCACGATTCGGATGGCGATCAGCAGCACGAGCAGCACGATCAGCGCCACGATGGTCCACAACAGGGCGGCGGCATAATCCGGCCCCACCAGGTTCTCCAGCCACGCTTTCATCTCGCCCTCCTTCGCGCCGGCTTTCGTTATGACTCGCCGGCAAGCATCCCTGTCCGGTGCGACACTAGACTCCGCGATACGTCGCGGCAACAATTTGCCGAAGCTTGAGCGAACCCTGTGCGCCGGCCGTCATGGCCTTGCGGACTGCGAACGCCATGATGTATGCCGGACCATCCCACGAACCGTCACGGCCACGGCAGGCAGGAAGCGAATGGCGAAAGAAAGCGGCGATCAGGCCCGTCCTGCTCCCATCGTGGACCAGGGCACCCGTCCCGGCGCCATCGTCCGCCTGTTGATCTTCACCCTGGTGCTGATCCTGTCGGCGGCGGCCTTCGTGCTGTTCCGCAACCGCATGGGCGACCCGTTCCTGCTCGGCCTTCTCGGCATACTGGCGATGATCGGCGTCGGCTTCCTGTTCACGGCGGCGATCGGCTTCATCCGGGTCGCCCCGCGCTCCACCGCCGACGAGCTGGCGCGCGCCTTCGTCGACACGATGGGGCAGGGGCTGGTCGTCACCGACGCCAAGGGCGGCATCGTCTACGCCAACCACGCCTATGCGCAGATGACCGGCGCGACCTCCGCCGCCGACGTGCGCACCGTAGAGGGCCTGCTGTCCGACAGCGCCGAGGCCTCGCCCGTCATCTACCGGCTGGCCGCCGGCCTGCGCGACGGCGTCGCCGGCGACGGCGAGTTCCGTCTCGCCCGGGCAATCGGCCCCGGCGGCGAGCCGCGCGCCCACTGGTATCGCCTCAAGGCACGCACCTTCAAGGTTCCGGGCTACCGCCAGCCGCTCTCGGCCTGGCAGATCGCCGACATCTCGGCCGAGCGCGCCGAGCAGGAGCGGTTCTTCCTCGACCTGCAAAAGGCGATCGACCATCTCGACCACGCGCCGGCCGGCTTCTTCGCCGCCGATGCGGAGGGGCGCATCACCTATATCAACGCCACGCTCGCCGAATGGCTCGGCGTCGATCTC
>DAOMOI010000144.1:0-5760 GCA_035444225.1 Aquamicrobium sp.
CAGGAAGATGATGTAGACCTCCGGGTGGCCGAACAGCCAGAACAGATGCTGCCACAACAGCGGATCGCCGCCGCGCAAGGGGTCGAAGAAGGGCAGGTCGAAGGCGCGTTCCAGCTCGAGCAGGATCGAGCCGAGGATCAGCGGCGGAAAGCCGAACAGCATCATGAAGGCGGTGATGAGCAGGTACCAGGCGAGGATCGGCATCCTTGCCAGGCTCATGCCCGGCGCGCGCACCTTGAGCACGGAGACGATGATCTCGACCGCCGCCGACAGCGCCGAGATCTCGACGAAGGTGATGCCGAGCAGCCAGACATCGGCGTTGATGCCCGGCGTGTAGGCCGAGGACGACAGCGGCGTGTACATGAACCAGCCGCCATTCGGCGCGACACCGGCGAGGAGCGCTGCGATCAGGATCGAGCCGCCGAAGACGTAACACCAGAAGCCGTAGGCCGACAGGCGCGGAAAGGCGAGGTCGCGCGCGCCGAGCATCTTGGGCAGGAGGTACATCGCCAGCCCCTCGAACATGGGAATGGCGAACAGGAACATCATCACCGTGCCGTGCATGGTGAAGATCTGGCCGTAAAGCTCCGGCCCGACGAAGGCGGTCTGCGAGGTGGCGAGCTGGACGCGGATCAGCATGGCGAGCAGCCCGCCGATGGCGAAGAAGACGAAGGCGGCGACGATGAACCGCTTTCCCAGCACCGTGTGGTTGACGGCCGAAAGCCGGCCGATGCCCGGCGGCGTGCCCCAGACTTCCGCCAGCGCGCGATGGAGGCGGATGGCGCTCATTCGCCCCCCTCCCCGATTGCCGCGATGAAGCCGGCCTCGTCATGGACCTCGACCGTGAACGGCATCGCCGAATGGCCGATGCCGCAGAACTCGGCGCAGACGCCGCCATATACGCCCGGCCGGTCGGCGTGGAGCCGCACCACGTTCTCATGGCCGGGGATGGCGTCGATCTTGCCGCCGAGGCGCGGTATCCAGAAGGAGTGGATCACGTCGGCGCTGGTGACGGCAAAATCGACGTCGCGGCCGGCGGGCATGTGGACGCGGCCCTGGCTCGCCGCACCGCCGGGATAGCGGAACTCCCACGCCCATTGCCGCGCCACGGCTTCTATACGCAAGGGCGCGGGGTCGCGCGGATGGGCGAGCAGCCGTTCGCCGAGCATGAAGGCGGCACCGACCAGCGCCGTCAGGATGATCGCGGGCACGACGAGGCCGCCCCACAGGATGGTGCGCCCCGCCCCGAAGGCGCGCATCGCGCCGGGCCGCAGGATGGCGAGCGCAGCGACCGCGAAGACGATGGCGAAGATGACGCTGCCGCCGGCCAGCATGACCCACCACAGCGTAGCGGCGCCGCGCGCGGCCGGACCTTCCGGCTCCAGCGCCGAAAGCGGCCCGGTGCAAGCGCCGAGCAGCGCCGCCGACGGCAGCAGCGCGCCGCAGCGGAACCATGCGGCCGCCCCGGCGCTTTCTGGACCAGACGGAGACCGCCGATGAGCGAGACCAGCACCAGAGAGCACAACCCGGTGATCGAGGAGGTCGCCAGCGAGCCGGTCGCCTCGGCGGTCGCGGTGGCAGGCCATCCGCTCCACGCGATGAGCGTGCATTTCCCCATCGCCTTCGTCGCCGCCACGCTGGGCTGCGACCTCATCTACTGGTGGACGGGCGATCCGTTCTTCGTCCGCGCCGGGCTGTGGGCGGCGGGCTTCGCCTTCGCCACCGGCGTCGCCGCCGGCATCGCCGGCACGGCCGAGCTCCTGATCGTCGCCGGCATCCGCAAGCGCGCCGCGAGCTGGACCCACGCGGTGGCGGCGATGATGCTGATCTCGCTCGCCGGCATGAACTGGGGCCTGCGCCTCGCCGACGCGACCGCCGTGCTGCCGCATGGCCTGATCCTGTCGGTGCTGGCGGGCGTCTTCACCGGGCTGGCGGGCTGGCATGGCGGCAAGCTGGTGTTCGATCACGGCATCGGCCTCATCATCTCGGAAAAGGATTGAGGCGGCTCAGCCAGCCGGGTTCGGCCATTTCGGCGGGAAGCAGGTCCGGCAGATCGGGCTTGGCGAGGACGACGAAAAGGATCGCCGTCACGACCAGCAGCGTCGCTGCCGTCACCGCGACGAAGCGCCAGAGCGGATAGACGTTGCCGGCCTCGAACAGGCGCAGGATGACGAGGCCGGTCAGGATATGGATCGTCGCCAGCGCGCCGACGAAAACGAGCTTGAGCGTGAACCACGGCTCGAACGACTGGCGCACGAAGATCAGCACCGTGCCGCTGGCGACCGCGACGAAGGCCGCCGGCGAGACGATAGCGACGTAGAGGAAGCGCACCATCGCCTGAAGCCGGTGCTTCGCGGCCCGGTCGGGCACATGCGCGCGCTGGAGGTAAAGTCCCGGCAGGCTTATCAGTCCGGCGCTCCAGATCGCGATCGCGGCCAGATGGAGGAGCTTGAGCCAGATCATCTGCCGGCCGGCGCGGATGGCCGCTCGAGCCACGCGCCGGCCAGCAGCGCGGCGGCAAGGAGATAGGGCAGCGCCGCCGGAACCCACATGACGAGGCCGGCGAGCTGCTGGTCGGCAAGCGGCGTCAGCCCGTAGGCAAGAGTGGTGTCGGCATGGGGGGCGTAAAGGGGCCGACGAGCGAAGGTCAGCAACGCGCCGAGCATGCCCATCTGCGTCGCCGTCGCCAGAAGCGCCATCAGCGCCGGCCCGGTGCCCGCATGCCGCGAGAGAATGCGCCGCCACAGCAGGAACGCGCTGCCGAGCAGGCTGAGCTGCATCGCCCAATAGGGCAGCGCGCCGCGAATGGCGATCTCGTAGACCGCCGGCGCATGCCAGAGCCAGACGGTCGCCGCATGGAGGGCGACGAGCGCGGCAAGCCCGACCCGCCCGGCGCTCCGCTCGGGAAAGGCGAGCGCCAGAAGCGGCGCGACGACCGCGACGAGCACGACATGATGCGCGACGCGGGCTGAAAACAGCGCCACGGTCAGCGCGCAGAAGGGCGAGACGAAGAGGACGAGAAGGACAGCGACGGCAAGCGCCAGCGGCAGCCGCCCGGCCCGCCGCCCGCCGTGGACATAAATCGCGACCAGCGCCGCGCACAGGGCGGCGGCCGCGAGGTCGGCGTTCCATGCCGTCATCAGCGTGTCCGGCACGGGTGCCGGACCGCAATAGGCTTGCGCCATGCCTTCATTCCCTCGAAATCAACTGTTCAAGCAATGCGGCCCGGGCGGGATTGGTTCCCCGCCCGGGCTTGCCGCGCGCTCAATCACTCGACTTGGCGCTGCCGGGAATCGTCTTCTCGATCACACGCACCAGCGTCAGCACGGCGATGCCGATGGCGACCCCGGCGATGACGAGCACCATCTGGCCGGCGCCGGCGACGATGCCGACGGAGGCGGCGAGCCAGATATTGGCGGCCGAGGTCAGGTTGTGAACCTCGCCCTTGGCGAAGAAGATCGCGCCCGCGGCGACGAAGCCGACCGCCTGCGCCAAGCCCTGGACGACGCGCAACGGGTCGATGCCGGTTTCACCCCTGGCGACGAACTCGTCGTGAATCATCATCGCCGAGACGGTGATGAGGGCGGAACTCAACGCGACCAACGCGTGCGTGCGGATGCCGGCCGCGATGCCGCGCATCTCGCGGTCAAGGCCGAGGATGACGCCGGCGACCGTGGCGACGCCGAGACGAAGAAGGATCTCCTCGACGCTCATTTCTTGGCGGCGTGCTCGGGCTTGCCCTTGCGCTTGGTCGAGGCCATCTCCTCGAGCTCCTTCTCGGTCATGGATTCGACCATGCCGCGCGACGCGCCCTTCAATTCGCTCTTCTTCGTCTCGCCGCGCTTGGCCGAAAGGGCCGCTCCGGCCGCCTTCTGCTGGGCCTTGGATTTCGCAGGCATCGGGTCTTCCTCCTTGCTGGCTGGGTCCGTCATCCGAACGCGCGGGATCGGGAAAGGTTCGCGCGCGCCGGCGTCTCCTTCGCCTTCGCGAGCGGCGACACACGCGTCATGGGAAAAGCGTCCACCGCGACGACGCGCGCCGTCGCTTCGGCCGCCTTGTCCAGCGCGGCCAGCTCGTCGTCGGAAATAACCCCGCGCCCATGCGCCTCGCGTGGGTCGCGCAGCTTCTCGGCACGCATCTTTTCCTCCACGGGCGCGGCGGCGACGACCAGCCGGAACGCCTCTTCCAGCTCCGCCATCGGGTGGTCCGCCCTGCCCTCGCCGAGATAGAGGCCAGGCGTCAGCCGCTCGCGCTGGGCCGAGGGCGACAGCAGCGTCTCCGCCACCTTGTCGACGAGCCGGTCGGAGGGCGCGCGGTGGGCGATGCCGAAGGGGAAGGCGACGAGCCGGACGAGAATGGCGGCCGCGCGCGACGGCAGGTTGGCGAGCACGCCGTCGAAGGCGGCGCAGATGCGCTCCTCGCCCTCGACCATGAGGTAATCGACGATCGGCCGGTCGGCCTTCTGCCGCCCTTCATCCTCGTAGCGCTTCAGCACCGCGCCGAGCAGGTAAAGCTCGGACAGGATGTCGCCCAGCCGCGCCGAGATCGCCTCCCGGCGCTTCAGCGCCCCGCCCATCGTCGCCAGCGCGACGTCGGCGGTGAGCGCGAAGGCCGACGCATAGCGCGACAGCCGCTGCCAGTGGTGCGGCAGGTCCGCTTCCTTCGGCGCGGGCGCGATGGCGCAGCCCGACCAGCCGCGCAGGAAGGCGCGGCCGACATTCTTCAGCGTGTGGCCGACATGGCCCCAAAAGGCGCGGTCGAAGGCGTCGAGGCCTTCCTTTTCGTCCGGCTCGGCCAGCGCCTCCATCTCCTTCAGCATGAAGGGATGCGAGCGGATCGCGCCCTGGCCGAAGATCATCAGGTTGCGGGTCAGGATGTTGGCGCCCTCGACGGTGATGCCGATCGGCACCGAGCGGTGCATGCCGCCGAGATGGTTCTTCGGGCCGTCGATGATCGCCTTGCCGCCATGGATGTCCATGGCCTTCTCGACGCTGCGGCGCATCCGTTCGGTGGCGTGATACTTGACGATGGCCGAGATCACCGAGGGCCGGTGGCCCTGATCGAGCGCGGCGACCGTCAGCCGGCGCGCCGCATCGACCAGATAAGCGTTGGCGGCGAGCGCGGCCAGGGGCTGGCGGATGCCCTCGAAGCGGGAGACCGGGATGCCGAACTGCGTGCGGATGCGCGCATAGGCGCCGCTGGCGCGGGCGCACAGCGCGGCCGATGCCGCCGATTGCGACGGCAGCGAGATGCCGCGCCCGGCGGCCAGCGCCGTCATCAGCATCTTCCAGCCCTGGCCGATGCCGGCCTCGCCGCCCAGTATCCAGTCGAGCGGAACGAACACGTCCTTGCCGTGGAGCGGGCCGTTCTGGAAATGGGTGAATTGCGGGATATGGCGCTCGCCATGGCGGACGCCGGGCGTCGCGGTCGGCAGCAGCGCGACCGTGATGCCGCGTTCCTCGCCGCCGCCGAGCAGGTTCTCGGGGTCGCGCAGCTTGAAGGCCAGCCCCATCACCGTGGCCACGGGCCCGAGCGTGATGTAGCGCTTGGCGAAGTCGAGGCGCAGGCCGAGCACGCGCTTGCCCTCGTGCTCGCCATAGGCGACCGTGCCCGTATCGGTCATGGCGGCGGCGTCCGATCCCGCCTCTTCCGAGGTCAGGGCGAAGCAGGGAATCTCGCGCCCGTCGGCCAGGCGCGGCAGCCAGTGGTCCTTCTGTTCCTCGGTGCCGAAATGCATCAGCAGCTCGCCCGGGCCAAGCG
>DAOMOI010000145.1:0-5717 GCA_035444225.1 Aquamicrobium sp.
ACCATCGGGTCGTCGAGCGCGTCGGCCTTGTAGTAGAACTCGATGATCGAGCGCGGCAGCACCGTGCCTTCCTCGATGCCGAGGCGTTTTGCCAGCGAGCCGGCGGCGACGTTGCGCACCCCCACCTCGAGCGGCACGATCTCGACTTCCTTGATCAGCTGCTCGCGCATGTTCAACCGGCGGATGAAGTGCGTCGGCACGCCGATGCGGTTCAGATGGGTGAAGATGTGCTCGGAGATGCGGTTGTTGAGCACGCCCTTGCCGTCGATCACGTCGTGCTTCTTCTTGTTGAAGGCGGTGGCGTCGTCCTTGAAGAACTGGATCAGGGTACCCGGCTCAGGCCCTTCGTAAAGAATCTTGGCCTTGCCTTCGTAGATGCGGCGGCGACGGTTCATGGCGATCTCTGGTCTTTGGGGAGCGGCGGTGGGCGCGAAGGCTCCGGGTTGCGGCCGGCGGGGCCGCCGGCAACAGGTTTCTCAAGCGGGTCTCTAGCCTAATTGGGCTTCATGCTCAATCGCCAATCGCGGCGGCGGCGGGCCAATCCCACGCAAATGCGCGGTACAGCCGCGCGGCCCGGTGTATTGACCGCGGAGCGACCTTTTGGTTTGTGATCGCCGTACCCATATGGGTCCAGGGATTCGCCACGAGCCGGAGGGATATGGCATGGCCAGCATGGACGACCGCAAGGACGCCTTCGAGAAGAAGTTCGCCCATGACGAGGAACTGAAGTTCAAGGCGACCGCGCGCCGCAACAAGCTGCTGGGCCTGTGGGCGGCCGAGAAGCTCGGCAAGACCGGCGAAGAGGCTGAAAGCTACGCCAAGGCCGTAGTGGCGGCCGATTTCGAGGAGGCGGGCGACGACGACGTGTTCCGCAAGCTGCGCGCCGATTTCGACGCCGCCGGTGTCGAGCAGTCCGACCACCAGATCCGCCGCACCATGGACGAGCTGCTCGACCAGGCGATCGCGCAGGTCAAGAACGCGTGAGCGCGATGCGGCTGGCCGCACGGCTTGCCGCCGGCGACACCGTCTTCACCGCCTGGTCGCAACTGCCGGATGCCCTGACGGTCGAGGCGCTGGCTGCGACCGCGGTGGACGCCGTCACGCTCGACATGCAGCATGGCGGCCATCATGAAGACAGCGTCCTGCGCGCCATCGCGCCCATCGCGGTCGCGGCCAAGCCCGCTCTGGTGCGCATCCCCGTCGGGCGCTTCGACATGGCCAGCCGCGCCCTCGATTTCGGGGCGCAAGCCGTCATCGCCCCGATGGTGAATACGCTCGACGACGCCCGCGCCTTCGCGGCGGCGATGAAATATCCGCCCGTGGGCGCGCGTTCCTGGGGGCCGTTCTTCGCCAGGCCGCGCCTCGGCGGCGGGGATGGCCGGGACTGGATGCGGCAGTCGAATGCCGAGACGCTCGCCTTCGCCATGGTCGAGACGCGCGCGGCGCTGGCCATCGTCGACGACATCCTCGCCGTTCCGGGCATCGACGGCGTCCTCGTCGGGCCGTCGGACTTCTCCATCGCGTGGACGAGCGGCGCGACTGTGGACCCGTCACTCGAGGCGATGATGGAGGCGATCGGCCACGTCGCCGCGCGCGCTCGCGCAGCCGGCAAGCATGCGGCGATCTATGTCGTCGATCCGGCGCTCGTCGGGCGCTATGTCGGCATGGGCTACCGGCTGATCGCGCTGGGCGACGAGAACCGCTACATGGCGCTGGGCGCGTCCGCGCTTCTCGATGCCGCGCGCGGGTCGATCGCCTAGACCCCGGCGCTTGCGCGGATGGCCGCGTTGAGCACGGCCGTATTCCTGGCGGTTCTCGCCGCGGCGGCCATGCATGCCGCGTGGAATGCGCTGCTCAAGACGCGCGCCGACCGCTTCGTCTCCGTTTCGCTGATGAGCGTCGGCATGGGGCTGTCGGCGCTGCCGATCCTGCCTTTCGTCGCCATGCCGCAGGGCGCGACATGGGGCTGGATCGCCAGCTCGCTGGTCTTCCACACCGGCTACAAATATTTCCTGGCCCGCGCCTACGAGACGGGCGATCTCGCGCTCGCCTATCCGCTGGCGCGGGGCACGGCGCCGCTGCTCGCGACCGTGGGCGGGGCGCTCCTTCTGGCCGAGACGCCGGGCGCGACGGCGATTTGCGGAATCGTTCTCCTGTGTTGCGGCGTTTTCCTGATGTCGTTTCGCGGCGGTCGCGGGATCGGGGCCTATCACGGCCGCTCCGTCTTCTTCGCGCTCGTCACCTCGCTCTTCATTGCCGGCTACACGCTGACCGACGGCTCGGGCGCGCGCTCGGCCGCCAATGCGGCGAGCTACGCGGCGTGGCTGTTCGCGGGCGAGGGGCTATGGTCGCTCGGCTTCTGCCTGATGCTGAGAGGGCCGGGCAGCCTGCGCGTCATGGCCGGCGAGTGGAGGGCGGGGCTCGCCGGCGGTTTCCTGAGCGCCGTCGCCTACGGCATCGTGATGTGGGCCATGACCCGGGCGCCGATCGCTATGGTCGCGGCGCTGCGCGAAAGCTCGATCCTGTTCGCCATGGCGATCTCGACGGCTTTGCTTGGGGAAAGGCTGGACCGCTGGCGGGTCGCGGCCGGCCTGCTCATCGTCGCCGGCGTGGCGGCGTTGCGAATCGGCTAGCCCCCGCATGACGAATCAACGCCCTGAAGCGGTGATTCATCCGGCTCGCGGACCGATTCAAGACGATGAGAAGTGGATTCTCCTTTTGCTGGAAAGTTACTGAAAACAAGGCGCTTTTTCTTTTTCTTGTGTGCGGACGCCGGTGCGGCTACCTCTCGCCCAAGGGGAAACCGAGGAGCGACCATGAACAGGAACGACGTGAAGCCGGTGGGCGAACTGACGCTGCGCACGCTGGCGATGCCGGCCGACGCCAACGCGGCCGGCGACATATTCGGCGGCTGGGTGATGGCGCAGATGGACCTCGCCTGCGGCATCCGCGCGGCCGAGCGCGCCAAGGGCAGGGTGGTGACGGCGGCAGTCAAGGAAATGGCCTTCGCCAAGCCGATGAAGATCGGCGACACGCTGTGCATCTATATCGACATCACCAGGGTCGGCCGCACCTCGATGACGCTGCGGGTCGAGGCGTGGGCGCAGCGCTACCTCTCCGACCTGATGGAGCGCGTCACCCATGCCGATTTCATCATGGTCGCGCTCGACGGGGCGGGCAGGCCGACGCCGATCCCGGCGGAGACCTGAGCGGGTCTCAGCGGCCGTTCACGTCGAATCGCTCCCGCGCCGCGTTGATGCGGTCGATGTTCTCCCGCGCCCATAGCGCCAGCGCCTTGACCGGCACCAGCAGCTCGCGCCCGAGCGGGGTCAGTTCGTAATCGACGCGCGGCGGGATCGTCGGATGGACGGTGCGCGTCACCAGCCCGTCGCGTTCCAGCCCGCGCAGCGTCGTGGTCAGCATCTTCTGCGAGATGTTGCCGATCAGCCGCCGCAATTCGTTGAAGCGCATCGGGCCGTCGCTCAGAAGCTCCACCACCAGCACCGTCCACTTGTCGCCGACGCGCGACAGGATCCGGCTGATCCCCTCGCAGGTGGTTTCGTCGTGGTGACTCAGTGTCAACGAAGTGCCTCCTTGTGCGCTGCGAAAACAGTCTCCTATATAGCGCCAGTATCCAAAGGATACCACGAAGTTTCCCGGGACACCCCGCCTAAAGAAAAGGAAGTACCATGTCCAAGCCCAGGATCGGCATCATCGTCGGCTCAACCCGCCCCGGCCGCTTCGGCGACAAGCCGGCCGAGTGGATCGCCGAGCGCGCCAAGGCCACCGGCGCGTTCGAGGTCGAGATCCTCGACCTGCGCGACTACACGCTGCCGTTCTTCGACGAGAAGACCTCGCCCGCCTATGCGCCTTCGGAAGCGCCGGGCGCGAAGGAATGGCAGGAGAAGATCGCCAGCCTCGACGCCTATATCGCCACCGTCGCCGAATACAATCGCGGGCCCACGGGCGTGCTGAAGAACGCGCTCGACTATGCCTATAACGAGTGGAACCGCAAGCCGATCGGTTTCGTCGGCTATGGCGGCGTCGGCGGCGCCCGCGCGATCGAGCAGCTGCGCCTGATCGCGGTCGAGCTTCAGATGGCGCCCGTGCGCACCGGCGTCCACATCGCCTGGGCCGATTACATGCAGGTCGCTTCCGGCGACAAGAAGCTGTCGGATTTCGGCCATCTGAACCAGTCGGCCGACGACATGCTGGCGCAGCTCGTCTGGTGGGCGAACGCGCTGAAGACGGCCCGCGACGCCTGACCGGCCGGACCGTTCAACGAAAAAGCCCCCGGTTTCGGCCGGGGGCTTTTCGCATTCGCGAAAAATCAGGCCGCGTAGCGGTCGATCGCGATGTCGGCCGGATCGACATCCGGCTTCCTGCCGGAAACGACGTCGGCTAGGAAGCGGCCGGAGCCGCAGGCCATGGTCCAGCCGAGCGTGCCGTGGCCGGTGTTGAGGTAAAGCCCGTCGATGCCGGTCCTGCCGACGATGGGCGGGCCGTCCGGCGTCATCGGGCGCAGGCCGCACCAGAAGGTCGCGTCCGCCATGCGGCCGCCACCGGGAAACAGGTCCGTCACCGAATGTTCGAGCGGCGCGCGGCGCGAGGGCCGCAGCGACAGGTCGAAGCCGGCGATCTCCGCGGTGCCGCCGACGCGGATGCGCGAACCCAGCCGGGTGATGGCGATCTTGTAGGTCTCGTCCATGACGGTGGAGACGGGCGCTGCCGCCTCGTCGGCGATCGGCACGGTGATCGAATAGCCCTTGACCGGATAGACCGGGATGCGGATGCCGAGTGGCTTGACCATGAAGGGCGAATAGCTGCCCAGCGCCACGACCACCGCGTCGGCCTCGAACACGCCCTTGTCGGTGCGCACGCCGGTGGCGCGGCGGCCGTCGCTCAGGATTTCGGCGATGTCGACGCCGTAGCGGAAATCGACCGGATTGTTTCCTTGCGCGGCCATCTCGGCCAGCCGGTTGGTGAAGATATGGCAGTCGCCGGTCTCGTCGCCGGGCAGGCGCAGGCCGCCGACATATTTTTCCGGGACGCGGGCGAGCGCAGGTTCCGCCGCCGCGCAGCCGGCGCGGTCGAGCACCTCGAACGGCACGCCGAACTGGCGCAGCACCTCGATGTCGTCGCCGGTGTGGTCGAGCTGCTTTTGCGTGCGGAAGAGCTGGAGCGTGCCCTGCGCGCGGTCGTCATAGGCGATGCCCGTCTCGGCGCGCAGCTCGCGCAGGCAGTCGCGGCTGTATTCGGCGATCGGCACCATGCGCGCCTTGTTGACCGCGTAGCGCGCCGAGGTGCAGTTGCGCAGCATCTGAAGCACCCAGCCGATCATCGTCGGGTCGAGCCTCGGCCGGATGGCGAGCGGCCCGTGCTTCATCATCAGCCATTTCAGCGCCTTCAGCGGCACGCCCGGGCCGGCCCAGGGCGAGGAATAGCCGGGCGAGATCTCGCCGGCATTGGCATAGCTGGTTTCGAGCGCCGGTCCCGGCTGGCGGTCGAGGAGCGTGACCTCGTGGCCGGCCTTGGCGAGATAGTAGGCGGAGGTGGTGCCGATGACGCCGCCCCCCAGTATGAGCACTTTCACTGTTCTCTTCCCTCTTCATCTGCGCCGGGCCGTGCGAACGAGGACCCGGAAATCAGAACCGATCGACTGTCTGGTTTTGGATTTCCGGCCCCCGGTCGACGGCTATGCGGCCGCGCCAGGGCTA
>DAOMOI010000146.1:0-5711 GCA_035444225.1 Aquamicrobium sp.
CCCCGTTCACGGGGAGAAGGTGCCCGAAGGGCGGATGAGGGGCGGCACCAGCGGTCGATATCAAGCCGTGGCGTCATCACCCCGCCAGATGACGGAAGGCGGCGACGACGTCCTCGTAGACGCGGCGCTTGAACGGCACGATCAGATCGGGCAGCGTCTCCATCCGCTTCCAGCCCCAGGCGTCGAACTCGGCCTCGTGGCCGCCGGGCGGCGGGTTGATGGCGATCTCGCTCTCGTCGCCCTCGAAGCGGAAGGCGAACCATTTCTGCGTCTGGCCGCGATACCTGCCCTTGAGCGCGATGCCGACCAGATGCGGCGGCAGGTCGTAGTCGATCCAGCGCGGCGCTTCGGCCAGCAGCGAGACCGAGCGCATGCCGGTTTCCTCGTAGAGCTCGCGCTTTGCCGCCGGCTCGGGCTCCTCGCCCTTGTCGATGCCGCCCTGCGGCATCTGCCACAGCCGGTCGGTGCCGGCCATCTCGCTGTCGGCGAGCGCGATGCGCCGCCCGGCCCAGACGAGGCCGGCGCGGTTGAGCACCATGATGCCGACGCAAGGCCGGTAGGGCAGCGTCTCGGGGTCCACGGTCCCGTTGGTGGTCGTCATTGTCGGGTCAGCCTCTTTCGGGATCGCGGGCCAGCGCCGAGACCGGGACGATCTCGACGCCGCGGCGCTTCGCTTCCTCGGTCCATTGCCGGACGGCCTCGACGGTGACGTCGAAAGCCGAGCCGATGGCGATTGCCGCGCCTTGGGCGCGCGCCGTGCGCTCGGCGTCGTCGAGGCGCTTCAGGATCGCGCCGCGGTCGCGCTCGCCGTCGATGACGAGATCGGCGGCGGCATAGGGAACGCGCTGCCGCTGCGCCATGTCGGGGGCGAGGCTCTTGGCGCTGGAGCCGTCGTCGAGAAACATCAGGCCGCGCTGGCCCAGCTCGCCGAAGAAGGGCAGCATCGCCGCCTCTTCGGTGACGAAGCGCGCGCCCATATAGTTCATCACCCCGGTATAGTTGGTGATGCGCGAAAGCGCCCGGTAGAGCCGGTCGCGGTTCTCGGCGGGCGCGGCGTCCACGGTCAACGTGTTGCGGCCGGGATCGACGGACGGATAGTCGAACGGCTCCAGCGGCACCTGCATGACGATCTCGTGGCCCTCGCGCCGCGCCGCCTGCATCCAGCGGTCGAGGCTGTTGCCGCCCGACGCGAAGGCCAGCGTCACCTCCGGCGGCAGGCCGGCGATCGCCCCTTGCGTGCCGGTCTGCGACACGCCGAGGCCGCCGATGACGATCGCCACCCTGGCGCCGCGCGCGCCCGACCACGGCCTTGCATAGACGTCGAACGGGCGGCGCCCGTCGGCGGCGCGCTTCGGCAGCGGGCCGAACTCCGTCTCCTCGACCAGCGCGCGGTCGGGCAGGTGGGCGACGCGCAGGTCCTGCCCGAGCGAGGACGGATCGCGGATGACGATGGCGCTGCCTTCGCCGCCGGATGCCGCCGGCGGATCGACGCGGATGATCGACGCGCCGGCGCCTTGCACCTCTCCTTGCGGGTAGCCCGCCGAGACGGGCGTGGCCGTGTCGGCGGCCGCGACCTCCGGCGTCGACACCACCACCGGCTGCGGCGTCCTGAACGGGCTGTCGCGCAGCGCCACGAGGCCGGACACCGCGACGACGCCGGCAGCAACGAAGACCGCGGCGAGCCGGCCGCGCGGCAACGGATTGCGCGGGCCGTGGCGCTGCTGCCGGCGACCGTCGAGGCCGAGCGGTCGTTCGATGTCCTTCTCGGGGGCGGGCTCGGGAACGGGCTCGGGAACCGGATTCTTCAAGGGGATACCGCGTCACGAAGACGAAGGGAAAACGGGATCGCTACCGATACGCGGGAACCGACGGCGCGGAAAGGAGGAAAAAGGCCCCCGCCATGCGGCGGGAGCCCTTTTGTTTCTAGCGGTTGAGCGCGGCCTTGTCCGGGCTCGGCGGGAAGGCGGGATCGGTCTTGGCGCCGCGCAGCAGGTCGAAGGCGTAGTTCAGCTGCACGTCGTCCTTGGCCTCCGGCGGCACATAGGCGGCGGAGCCGGAGCCGGCCTCGTCCTCCTCGGTGCCCTGGATGTGGCCCTTCAGCTCGGACTCGCCGCGCGAGACGTCGCGGCCGAGAAGCTCCTCGGGCAGCGGCTGCTCGACCTTGATGTCGGGCGTGATGCCCTTGCCCTGGATCGAGGTGCCGGCCGGCGTGTAGTAGAGCGCCGTGGTCAGCCGGAGCGCGCCGCTTTCGGCCAGCGGGATGATGGTCTGCACCGAGCCCTTGCCGAAGGTCTGCGTGCCCAGCACCGTGGCGCGGCGATGGTCCTGGAGCGCGCCGGCGACGATCTCCGAGGCGCTGGCCGAGCCGCCATTGACGAGCACGATCATCGGCTTGCCGTCGATGCGGTCGCCGGCCCGCGCGTCGAAGCGGGTGATGTTCTTGGCGTCGCGGCCGCGCGTCGAGACGATCTCGCCGCGCTCGAGGAAGGTGTCGCTGACGCTCACCGCCTGGTCGAGCAGCCCGCCGGGATTGAGCCTGAGATCGAGCACGTAGCCCTTGAGCGTGTCGGCCGGGACCTCCTTCTGGATCTGGTCGATCGCCGCCTGGAGGTCGTCGAACGTCTTCTCGGTGAAGGAGTTGATCTTGATGTAGCCGATGTCCTCCTCGACGCGGTGGCGCACAGCCTTGACCTTGATGACGTCGCGCACGATCGTCAGCTTGATCGGCTCGGCCGCGCCCTCGCGCAGGATGGTCAGGTCGATCGGCGTGTTGGCCGCGCCGCGCATCTTGTCGACCGCCTCGGGCAGGGTCAGGCCGCGCACCTCCTCGCCGTCGATCTCGGCGATCAGGTCGCCGGCCATGACGCCGGCGCGGGCCGCCGGCGTGTCCTCGATCGGGGCGATGACCTTGACCAGCTCGTTCTCCATCGTCACCTCGATGCCGAGGCCGCCGAACTCGCCGCGGGTCTGCACCCGCATGTCCTTGGCCGCTTCGGGGTTGAGGTAGGAGGAATGGGGATCGAGCGACGACAGCATGCCGTTGATGGCGCTCTCGACCAGCTTCTTCTCCTCCGGCGGCGTGACGTACTGGGCGCGCACGCGCTCGAAGATGTCGCCGAAGATGGCGAGCTGGCGATAGGTTTCCGAGCCGGCGGCATTGGCGGTCGTGCCGCCAGCCCCATGAACGAGGCTCATGGCGGAAGCGCCCATGACCGCGCCGGCCAGCAGAAGCGGCAATGACCTACGAATCATTTCTCGTCCTTCCAGTACTGCGCTCCGCCCACCACGGGGCCGGATCGACGGGTTTTCCTTCCTTGCGGAACTCGACGTAGAGTTCCGGCCCGGCCTCCGTCCCGGCAAGCGCGACGGCGCTGGCAACCCGCGACTCCCCCATCAGACCGACCGGCTCGCCCGCGAGGACGACCTGTCCCGGAGAGACGCTGATTCGACCCATTCCCGCCAGAACCACATGATAGCCCTCGCCGGCATTGAGGATCAAGAGTTGGCCATAGGAGCGGAACGGTCCGGCATAGAGGACCGATCCATCCACCGGCGCCGTCACGATTGCCGCCGAATGTGTCGCAAGCATGTCGCCCTGCAAGGTTCCGCCGCTGCCATCATTGTCGCCGAAGCGGCGCTCGACGCGCCCCGAGACGGGCAGGCCGAGCTTGCCCTTCATCGCCGAAAAGGCCGGCGAGGACAGGCTGAGCAGCGTGCGCGCGCCCTCGAGCGCCGCCTGTTCCGCGGCCTGCCGCCGTTCCTCCTGCAGGGCGGCGATCTCGATCTCGCCTTCCAGCGCCTCGATCAGCTCGGCGAGCGAGCCGGCCTCGGCCGCCAGCTCGGCCGCGCGCGCCTGCTCGTCGGCCAGCTCGGCCTCGGATTCGGTCTGGAGCCGGCGCTTCTCTTCAACAAGAAGTGATAGCCGCTTCTGCTCCTCCGCCTGTTCGGCGACGGTGGCGGCGAGCCGGCCGCGCTCGGCCTCGATCTCGTCGGCCACCCGCTGCAGCCGGCGCAGGTCCGCGACCAGCGCCTCGGTCTCGCCGCGCAGCTCCGGCACCACGGCGGCCAGCAGGATCGACGAGCGCACCGAGGCGAGCGCGTCCTCCGGCCGCACCAGGATCGCCGGCGGCGGGTTCAGCCCCATGCGCTGCAACGCGCCCAGCACCTCGGCGAGCACGTCGCGCCGTTCGGCGAGCGAAGCGCGCAGGGCGCCCTGCTCGGTGCCGAGATCGGCGAGCCGGCCGGAGATGGTCTCGACCTCCTCGGAAAGCTTGCGCTCGGTCTTGGCCGCCTGCACCAGCGCCGCCGACAGCGAGGCGTTGTCCTTGCGGATCGCCGCGATCTCGGCCTCGATCTGGGCGGCGCGCTCCTCCGACATGGTCAGCGCCTGAAGGATGCGTTCATGCTCGGCCGCGCTTTGCGCCCGCCTCTCCTCCAGCCCGGCCGCGTCCTGCGGCATGCTCCCCTGCGCCAGCGCGCACGGCGCCGCCAGGGCGAGCGCGAGCGCGGCCCATGCCGGGACGAGGAGATTGCGCCTTGCCGTGGTCGTCATGGTCCCTGCTTCGTTGCGCGGGCCCCAAGGCTAGGGCCGGTTCGTTAACGAACCATCAACCATGGGCCTCTCGCAAGAGGTGCCGCAAGGGCATCGTCACGCCCGATGGTAGGGGTGGCCGGCGAGGATGGTGGCGGCGCGGTAGAGCTGCTCGGCCAGCATGACGCGCACCAGCTGGTGCGGCCAGGTCTGCGCGCCGAAGGAAACGACGAGGTCGGCCGCCCGGCGCGCCGAAGCGTCGTGGCCGTCCGGCCCGCCGATGGCGAGGACGAGATGCTTGCGGCCCCGGTCGCGCAGCGCGGCGATCAGGGCGGCGAAGTCTTCCGATGTCGGGTTCTTGCCGCGCTCGTCGAGCAGGATCAAGGCGGCGTCGGCGCGGTGGGCGGCAAGGGCGACGGCTTCCTCGCGGCGGCGCTCGCCAACGTCGCGGGCGCGGCTTTCGGCGATCTCGGCGACGCCGGCGAAGTCGAGGCCGACCGCCGGGCCGGCCTTGGTGAGGCGGCCGAAATAGCGGTCGGCAAGCTCCCGCTCGGCGCCGGCCTTCATCCGGCCCACGGCATGAACGCTCAGGCGCATCCGTCGCCTCCGCCCGTCAGGCGCTCAACCTCAGTGCACGGTCCCCTCGTCGAGGTCGGGGGCCTGCCACATCTTCTCCAGATTGTAGAACTCCCGGACCTCGGGGCGGAACACGTGGACGATGATGTCGCCCGCGTCGATCAGCACCCAGTCAGCGGCCGCCAGCCCTTCGACGCGCGGCAGGCCGAAGCCGCCATCCTTGAGCGCCGAGATCAGGTGGTCGGCCACGGCCGAGACATGACGGTTCGACCGCCCCGAGGCGATGACCATGTGGTCGCCCAGGCTCGATTTACCGCGAATGTCGATGGAGACGATGTCCTCGGCCTTGGAGTCGTCGAGACTTGCGAGGACGAGACGAAGGGCTCGGGAAGGGTCGGCGTCGCCGCTGATCCCGGCCGGCGAAGGCTGGATGTCCGCCTTCTTCGATATTGCTGTTCCCAGTGTCTTCCCTTTCCGACAAGAACAAGCCACGCCACGCGCGCCACGCGCATGACACGCCATAGATAAGGGGAGTCGCGCAAGCCTTCAAGCGCCGGACTAGGGGGATTGGACTGGCAGGAAAAACTGGCTGGGGAACCTGGAT
>DAOMOI010000147.1:0-5694 GCA_035444225.1 Aquamicrobium sp.
GACAAGTATATCGCCGGCCTACCCTATGGCGTGCGCAAGGTGGTGGAGATGGGGCGCGCGCTCGCCATCGAGCCACGGCTGCTCCTGCTCGACGAGCCTGCCTCGGGCCTCTCTGTCGAGGAGACGCAGGACGTCGCCTTCTGGGTCGAGGACATGAAGAAGCAGATGGGCATCACCGTGCTGATGGTCGAGCACGACATGCACCTCGTCGCCTCGGTGTCGGACCGGGTGCTGGCGCTGGCCGACGGCAAGATGCTGGCGCTCGGCACGCCGCAGGAGGTGCAGAACGACCCGCGCGTGATCGAGGCCTATATCGGCGTGTCCGACGAGAATGAGAAGGTGCTGGCATGACCATGGCGGCGATGACGGCGGAAGCGGCCTCCGCCAAGGATGCGGAGGTCGTTCTTTCGGTGCGCAACATCGAAAGCTACTACGGGCCGATCATGGCGATCCGCGGCGTCAGCCTCGAGGTGCGCGAAGGCCAGATCGTCTCCGTGCTCGGCGCCAACGGCGCCGGCAAGACGACGTTGATGAAGACGATCTCCGGCGTCATGGACCCGGAGAAGGGGCAGATCGTCTATCGCGGCGAGAACATCGCCGGCCAGAGCCCGGACAGGATCGTGCGCGCGGGCATCGTCCACGTGCCGGAGGGGCGCGAGGTGTTCCCGCTGCTGACGGTGGAGGAAAACCTGAAGATGGGCGCCTTCACCCGCTCGGACACCGACGGGATCAGGCAGGATCAGGAGATGGTGTTTTCCTATTTCCCGATCCTGGCCGAGCGCCGCGCGCAGGCGGCCGGCACGCTTTCGGGCGGCCAGCAGCAGATGCTGGCCATCGGCCGCGGGCTGATGGCGCGGCCGCGGCTGATGCTGCTCGACGAGCCTTCGCTCGGCCTGTCGCCGCTCTTGGTCAAGGAGATCTTCCAGATCATCCGCCGGCTCAACCGCGAGCAGGGCGTGACCATGATGCTGGTCGAGCAGAACGCCAAGATCGCGCTCGAAGTCGCCGATTACGGCTATGTCATGGAGCTGGGGCGCATCGTCATGGCCGACACGGCGAAAAAGCTGCTGGAATCGAAGGACGTGCAGCAATTCTATCTCGGGGTCCAGACGGAGGAAGTCCAGCGCGGCCAGAAGCGCTGGAAGCAGAAGAAGACGTGGCGCTAGGGGACATGTCGCCGAACGCTTTCGGGAGGAAAGTGAGATGACCATCGCCGAAAAGATACCGCCGCAGCAGACGGCGCACGGCCATTCGTTCAACGCGGACCTGACCAGGGGGCCGTACTACTTCGACGGCTGCGACACGCTGGTGAAGCTGTTCCGCCAGCGTTGCCGGGAGCTGGGCGACACGGTCGCCCACCGCGAGAAGGACTACGGCATCTGGCTGTCCTACACCTGGGGCGACTTCTACGAGCATGCGCGGCTGATCGGCCTCGGCCTCGTCTCGCTCGGCTTAAAGCGCGGCGAGGTGGTGTCGATCCTGTCGGAAGACAACAAGGAATGGATCTACACCGACCTCGGCGTGCAGTCGGTCGGCGGCGTCGCCTCGGGCGTCTACACCACGGATTCGGCGGCCCAGCTCACCTATCTCGTCAACGATTCCGACAGCCGCTTCCTGTTCGTCGAGAATGACGAGCAGCTCGACAAGTTCCTGTCGGTGCGCGCGGCGATGCCGGGCCTCGCCAAGGTCATCGTCTTCGACCGCGACGGGCTGCACGACTTCGCCGACGATCAGGTCATCTTCCTCGACGATCTCTACGCGCTCGGCCGCGCCTTCCTCAAGGAGAACCCGGACCGCTTCGACGAAGAGATCGCGCGCTCGAAGCCGCAGGACGTGGCGATCCTCGTCTACACCTCCGGCACCACCGGCCCGCCCAAGGGCGCGATGATCACGCATGAGAACGTCATCGCCTCGGTGATCGGCGCGGCGCTGACGCTGCCCGTCGGCCCCGACGACGAGCAGGTCTGCTTCCTGCCGCTGTGCCACATCCTCGAACGGCTGCTGACCGTGTTCCTGCCGATCGGCATGAAGTCGACGGTCAACTTCGCCGAAAGCCCGGAAACGGTGTTCGACAATGTGCGCGAGGTCTCGCCGCAGGTCTTCACCGCCGTGCCGCGCGTCTGGGAGAAGATCTACAGCCGCGTCACCATCATGGCGAGCGAGGCGACGCCGCTCGGCAGATGGGCATTCAGGCAGGCGGTGGGGAGCGGGCTGAAGCGGGTGAAGGCGGTCGAGGAGGGGCGCGCCGTGCCGCTCGCCACGCGGCTCGCCTGCGCCTTCTGGGACTTCGCGGTGCTGCGCAACCTCCGCCGCATGCTCGGCTTCGACCGGCTCCGGCGCGGCACTTCGGGCGCGGCGCCGATCTCGCCCGACCTTCTGCGCTGGTTCAAGGCGGTGGGCATCGTCGTCCTCGAAGGCTACGGCATGACCGAAAGCTCGGGCGTCATCTCCGTCAACAGCATGGAGCGCGACAGGACCGGCACCGTCGGCCCGATCGTGCCCGGCGGCGAGGTGCGCATCGCGCCGGACGGCGAAATCCAGTATCGCGGGCCGAACGTCTTCAAGGGCTACTGGAACAAGCCCGACAAGACGGCCGAGGCCGTGACCGAGGACGGCTGGCTGAAGACCGGCGACGTCGGCCGCGTCGAGGACGGCTTCCTCACCATCACCGGCCGCGTCAAGGACATCATCATCACCGCCGGCGGCAAGAACATCACGCCGGCCGAGATCGAGAACCGGCTGAAGTTCAGCCCCTACATCGCGGACGCGGTGGTGATCGGCGACAAGCGCAAGTTCCTGACCTGCCTCGTCATGATCGACCAGGAGAATGTCGAGAAGTTCGCGCAGGACAACAAGGTGCCGTTCAACGACTTCCGTTCGCTCTGCGCGGCGCAGGAGGTGCGCGACCTGATCGCGGGCGTGGTCGAGGAGACCAACCGCGAATTCGCCCGGGTCGAGCAGATCAAGGATTTTCGCTTGATCGACGTGCTGCTGACGGCCGAAGATGATGAATTGACGGCGACCATGAAGCTGAAGCGCAGCTTCGTGGAACAGAAGCACAAGCGTCTGATCGACGAGATGTACGGTTAGGCAAAGGGCCGCGCCGTAGGGAACAAAGGCAACAACCAGGAGGAATGAAATGAGGAATGCAATCACGAAGTCCATTCTTGCCGCGGCGTTCGCCGCCGGCATGGCTTCCGCCGCGCAGGCGACGCAAGGCGTCAGCGACACCGAGATCGTCATCGGCTCGAACGGCGATCTTTCGGGCATCTTCGCCGCCTTCAACGTCGGCGCGATCAAGGCCGCGCAGCAGCTCTTCGACGAGGTCAACGCCAAGGGCGGCGTCCACGGCCGCAAGATCCGCCTCGTGGTCGAGGATCACGGCTACCAGGTGCCCAAGGCGGTGCAGAACTTCAACAAGCTGATCAACTCCGATCAGGTCTTCGCGATGATCCTGAACCTCGGCACGCCGCACAACCTGGCCGGCTTCCCGCTGATGGAGGCCAAGCAGGTGGCGAACGTGTCGCCGTTGACGGCCGCGCGCCAGATGCTCGAAGGCGACATCAGCTACAAGTACACCGGCTTCTCTTCCTATTACGACCAGATCCGCGCCGCGGTGACCATGCTGGCCGAGCAGAACGACGCCAAGGAGGTGTGCGCCATGTACATCCCCTCCGACTTCGGCCTCGAAGTCTATGAAGGCGCCAAGGACCAGGCGGAGAAGCTCGGCCTGACCTATGCGGCCGAGACCACGCACAAGCCGGACGAGCAGGACTTCGTCGGCTCGATCCAGAAGCTGCGCGAGGCCGGCTGCGACATCGTCGCCACGGGCCTCGGCGTGCGCCAGACCATCGTCGCCTACGGCACGGCCAAGAAGCTCGGCTGGACCGACGTCGCCTTCGTCGGCTCGTCGGCGGGCATGAACACCGCCGTCGCCAAGGTGCCGGAGGGCGTGACCGAAGGCTATTACGCCGCTGCCGGCTGGTCGGACTTCGAGAACCGCCTCGACAACCCGGAGGTAAAGGCGTGGGCCGATGCCTATCAGGCGGCCCATGGCGAGCCGGTCGGCACCGCCGCCCAGCTCGGCTACGGCGCGGCGCGGGCTATGATCGCCGCATTCGAGGCCGCCGGCCCGGAGCTGACGGCCGAGAGCTTCCGCACCGCGATGGAAGGCGTGAAGTATCGCGACGCCATCAACGACGTCGACATCGACTACGGCCCCGACCATCAGGGCGGCAACCTGATCGTCATCTCCAAGATCGAGGGCGGCAAGTGGATCGAGGTCGGCCGTCTCGACGAGTCGGAAGTCAAGTAAGCCGGGCCTGAACTGGGAAAGCAGGGGCCGCGCGGGAAACCGCGCGGCCTCGAACCGTCGGCGAGACGGGAGACCGTCTATGAAAACGCCGCGTCGCTGCCCTCGACCATGTTCATGCGCGGGATGCGGGCCGGGCAGTTTCCGTAAGCCTGCTCGACCGTGACCAGCACCGCGGCCTGGGCGTGAGGCCAGACTCCGCATATCTCGCCGCCGGCCTGGACAATTTCGGCGAGGCCGTTCACCCGGGCGCGACGCTGCCGCTGGAAATCCACGAACAGCATGCCGATGCGCGGATTGGTCAGGATGTTTCCGAGACTATTGTAGAGGCCGTTCCCGGCATAATCGGGAAAGATCAGACGGTGCGCGTCGATCACTCGCAGCGCCGGCAGCGGGTTGCCGGAGATATCGTATTCCCGACCGCGAAAGCTGGAATCGCAATGGCCGTCCGCGCTGGCCGTGGCGATGAAGAAGAAGGGCTGCGCCTCGATGAACCGCGCGAGCGAAACCGGCATGGCCGGGCTCATCATCGCCGGCAGATTGTGTTCGTTCCAGCGATAGCGGCTCGGGAAGCGGCTGCGCATCTCGATTTCCCCCTCGTGGCCGAGCGGATTGTCGGGCGCGAGGGCGCGGTTTCCCCGCGGACCGGTCGAATCTTCCATGTCGGTCTCCGTTCAAGCTTGCATTGCGGTTTCGGACCAAATAAAAACATACGAACGGTCGGTCGTAAACAGGAGATCGGTATGGCAAAGACCTCACGGGTCGAAATCGTCGCCGCCGCGCGCGACCTGATGCGCGACAGGGGATATGCGGGCACGTCGATGAAGGACGTGGCCGATCGGGTCGGCCTTCTGAAAAGCAGCCTCTATAGCCATTTCGCCAGCAAGGAGGCTCTCGTGCCGGAGGTCCTGTCCCTGACCTATGGCGATATCGTCGGCAGCCTCGCTCCTTCGGGCGACTGGCGCGGCGACTATGGCGCGGCGCTCGGCCGGCTGGTGGCGACCCTCACCGCCAACCGCCGCTGCGTGGGATTCCACATCGCCTATGGGCTGGACGAGAGTTCCCCGGCGATGAAGCAGGCCGTCGGATCGTTCTTCCTCGACCTGCGATCGTTTCTGGAGGAGCTGCTACGGCAGGGGCTGGACGCCGATCTCGCGTCAAGCCTGGCGCTCGACACCATGACCGCGATCGAGGGCGCGACGTTGTGGCTGGCGCTCTACGGCAACGATGCGCCGATGCGGGCAGCCAGCGCCGCGTTGCTCGCCCGCGCCGACAGCTACGCCGCCGAGCCGCCGGACGAAGACGCGCGCCGCATCCTCGACCTGCTCGTCGGTGACTGGCGGCTGGCCACGCTTGCCGAGAAGCGGCTTGCCGCGCGCGCC
>DAOMOI010000148.1:0-5276 GCA_035444225.1 Aquamicrobium sp.
CGGGCATTTCGAGCAGGCCGGCGAGATGCAGCAGCGTCGACTTGCCGGCACCGGACGGCGCGACCAGCGCCACCATCTCGCCGCGCCGAAGCGTGAAATCGGCGCCGTCGAGGATGACGAGCCGGCTGTCGCCGTCGCCATAGCCGCGCTCGACGGCCTTCAGTTCGAGGACGGGAGGTTGCGTCATCATTCGTACCGCAGCGCCTCGACCGGATCGAGCCTCGCCGCCCGCCATGCCGGGAACAGCGTGGCGAGGAACGACAATATCAGCGCCATGAGGACGACCGAGATCGTCTCGCCCGCATCCATCCGCGCCGGAAGCTGGCTCAGGAAGTAAAGCTCGGGATTGAACAGCGTCGTTCCCGACAGCCAGGAGAAGAACTGGCGGATCGACTCGACGTTCAGGCACACGACGACGCCGAGGACGACGCCGGCAAGGGTGCCGGTGACGCCGATCGCCGCGCCCGTCATCATGAAGATGCGCATCACCGCGCCGCTGGTCGCGCCCATGGTGCGCAGGATGGCGATGTCGCGGCCCTTGTCCTTCACCAGCATGATCAGGCCGGAGATGATGTTGAGCGCGGCGACGAGGACGATCAGCGTCAGGATCATGAACATGACGTTGCGCTCGACCTGAAGCGCGGAAAAGAAGGTCTTGTTGCTCTGGCGCCAGTCGGTCAGGTAGACCTGCCGCTCCGCCGCCGCCTCGACGGGCGCGCGCAAGGAATCGACCGCGTCGGGGTTGTCGACGAACACCTCGATCTTCTGCACGACGCCTTCCGAATTGAAGAAGAGCTGCGCCTCCTCCAGCGGCATATAGATGATCGCGCCGTCGATCTCCGACATGCCGATCTCGAAGACGGCGGTGACGGGGTAGATCTTCTGCCGCGGCGTGACGCCGAAGGGCGTGACGTCGCCTTCGGGCGCGACGAGCTGGATGCCGTCGCCGATGCCGAGATTGAGCGCGTCGGCCATGCGCTTGCCGATGGCAACGCCCTCGCCGGTGGCGAAGCCGACCAGCGAGCCCTGGCGGATGTTGCCCGCCACGAAATCGAGCTTGGCGATGTCCTCCTCGCGGATGCCGCGAACCAGCGCGCCGGTGCCGCTGGGCGCGCGGCCGGTAGCCAGAACCTGGCCGTCGACCAGCGGGATGGCGTAGCGCACGCCGTCGAGCCCGTTGATGCGGGCGGCGACCTCGGCATAGTCGTCGAAGGAGCGGTCGATGGGCTGGACGATCAGATGGCCGTTGACGCCGAGGATGCGCGACAGCAGTTCGGCGCGGAAGCCGTTCATCACCGCCATGACGATGATGAGCGTGGCCACGCCGAGCATGATGCCGGTGAACGAGATCAGCGAGATGACCGAGATCACCGTGTCCTTGCGCCGCGAGCGCAGATAGCGCCACGCCACCATGCGCTCGAAGGCAGAGAACGGCCCCGCGCCCCGCACGCGCGCGGCAGCTGTCCCACCCTCGGCGACCGCCTCGCTCATGCCGCCTGCCCGCGGCTCGCCGCAAGCCGCGCGACCGCCTCGCCGAGCGGGACAGTGACGCGCTCGCCGGTCTTGCGGTTCTTCAGCTCGATCTCGCCCGCCTCGACGCCGCGCGGGCCGACGATCGCCTGCCACGGCAGGCCGATCAGGTCGGCGGTGGCGAACTTGGCGCCGGGGCGCTGGTCGGTGTCGTCGTAGAGCACGTCGAGGCCGGCAGCGCCGAGCGCCTCGTAAAGCCCGTCGCAGGCCGCGTCGCAGGCGGCGTCGCCGGCCTTCATGTTGATCAGCGCGACGTCGAACGGCGCGACGGCAGCCGGCCAGACGATGCCCGCCTCGTCATGGCTCGCCTCGATGATCGCCGCGATCAGCCGCGACGGGCCGATGCCGTAGGAGCCCATGGAAACGAAATGCTCCTTGCCGTCCGGCCCCGTCACCTTCGCGCCCATCGGCTTCGAATATTTCTCGCCGAAATGGAAGATGTGGCCGACCTCGATGCCGCGCGCGGCGACGCGCTCGCCTTCCGGCACCTTCGCCCACGCCTCCTCGTCATGCATCTCGTCGGTTGCCGCATAGGGCGCGGTCCAGTCGCGGACGATGCCGGCGATGGCCTCGTCGCTGGAATAGTCGACATCCGCGCCCGGAACCGTCAGACCGAGGAAGTCGCGGTGGCAGAACACCGCGCTTTCGCCGGTGTCGGCGAGGATGATGAATTCGTGGGAAAGATCGCCGCCGATCGGGCCGGTATCGGCGCGCATCGGGATCGACTTCATGCCGACCCGCTCGAACGTGCGCAGGTAGGACACGAACATGCGGTTATAGGCCGCCCTCGCCCCCTCGAAGTCGATGTCGAAGGAATAGGCGTCCTTCATCAGGAATTCCCTGCTGCGCATGACGCCGAAGCGCGGCCGCACCTCGTCGCGATACTTCCACTGGATATGGTAGAGGTTGAGCGGCAGGTCCTTGTAGGAGCGGATGTAGGAGCGGAAGATATCCGTCACCATCTCCTCGTTGGTCGGGCCGTAGAGCATGTCGCGCTCGTGGCGGTCCTTGATGCGCAGCATCTCCTTGCCATAGTCGTCGTAGCGGCCGCTTTCGCGCCACAGCTCGGCCGACTGGATCGTCGGCATCAGAATCTCCTGCGCGCCGGCGCGGTCCTGCTCCTCGCGGATGATGCGGCAGACCTTGTCGAGCACGCGCTTGCCCAGCGGCAGCCAGGAGAACGACCCTTGAGCCTGCTGGCGGATCATGCCGGCGCGCAGCATCAGCCGGTGCGAGACGATCTCGGCCTCGCGCGGGTTCTCCTTGAGGATGGGCAGAAAGTAACGCGACAGACGCATGGGAAAATCCGTTGGAAGCGGGCGGAATCACGCGCCCGGCGCTCAATAACAGGCGCTTCATAGCGATTTCATGGCGGCTTGGAAACCCGAGCGCGCAAGAGCTCAGGACTGCCGACATCATGGGCAGTGCTGCCCTTGTATTGTGCAACGCAGCACATCTCGCCAGTCCGACAAGCGAAATTTTTCGTGACAATTCCGTTATGGCTGGTCTAATGTGCCCACCATAACCGAGAAGGCGGACAGATGTTCCGCTTTCCTACGCGGTCAAAAGTCTTGGGAGGATGCGATCTAGGCGCGATTATCCGCAGCCGCCGTAACAACGGAAACAGATCGGACGCGTTTAACTGCAAGGCTTCGGCCTTGCATTTTTTTTGTGCATGCTTTGGCTATTCATCCATCCCGTCCGCTGATGGGCGGCGTTCGCCTCAGCGCGCCGAAGGGCCGATGCGCGGAATGTCGTCGAAGGTGAAGCCGTAATGGACGCGGGCGACGTAGAAGGCCGCGAAAATGACGGTGGCGACGATCGTGGTGCGAATGACGGCGCGCAGCATGTGCGGCCCGTGCGGGGCGCTCGACACGGTGCCCAGCGTCACGTCGCCCTCGTCGTCCTGCGTCCTGACGCCGAAGGGCAGCATGGCGAACAGCACCACCCACCACAAGATGAAATAGATCGCGGCGATCGAAATCCAGCTCATGGCCGATTACGCCTGCTCGAGCTCGACCAGCGTGCCGAAGAAGTCCTTCGGGTGCAGGAACAGCACCGGCTTGCCATGGGCGCCGATCTTCGGCTCGCCGTCGCCGAGCACGCGCGCGCCCTCGGCCTTCAGCCGGTCGCGCGCGGCGAGGATGTCGTCGACCTCGTAGCAGACATGGTGCATGCCGCCCGACGGGTTCTTGTCGAGGAAGGGGCGGATGGTCGAGTTTTCGCCCAGCGGCTCCAGCAGCTCGATCTTGGTGTTTCCGACATTGATGAAGACCACGGTGACGCCATGCTCGGGCAGCGCCTGCGGCTCGGAGACCTCAGCGCCCAGCGTGTTGCGGTAGAGCGCACTGGCGGCGGCAATGTCCGGCACGGCAAGCGCGACATGGTTGAGACGTCCGAGCATGTGCAGTTCCTTTTCAGGAGTGAATAGTGAGTAGGGAATAGTGAGTAGTGCCGGCACCTGCCGCGACGGTTGGCGCCATACCTCTCCATCGCTGTGCGTTTTCACTATTCACTACTCACTATTCCCTACTCACTCCATCTACCTCGTCACGAACACGGTGACGAGCGGCTTCTTGCCCCAGGCCTCGTTGGCGGCGGCGCGCACCGAGCGGCGCACGGATTCGGCGACGAGGTCGAGATCCTTGCGGCGCACGCGCGGGATGCTCTCGACCGCGCCGATCGCGGCATCCAGCATCACGTCTTCCAGCAGCGCGCCGCGCGCGTTTGCCCTTGCCGTGCCGATGGCGACCAGGTCGGGATCGCCGGCCAGCTCATGGCGCTCGTCGAGCACGACATTGACGGCGACATGGCCGACATAGGAGAGCTTGCGCCGCTCGCGCACGCCCATTTCCTCGTCGGTGCCGATCAGCTTGCCATCCTTGTAGATGCGCCCGAACGGCACCTCGCCGACGATCTCCGGCTCGCCCGGCGCCAGCCGCAGCATGTCGCCGTTGCGGACATGGCCGATGCGCGGGATGCCCTCGGCCTCGCCGAGCAGCCCCTGCCCGACCAGATGCGCGGCCTCGCCATGAACCGGCACGAGGATGCGCGGGCGCACCCATTTGTACATCTGGCGCAGCTCGTTGCGGCGCGGATGGCCGGAAACGTGGACCAGCGCATCGCCGTCCTCGATGATCCTGATGCCTTGCTCGATCAGCAGGTTCTTGGTTTCCAGGATCGCCTTCTCGTTGCCGGGGATGACGCGCGACGAATAGACGACCGTGTCGCCGGGCGCGAGCGAGACGTTCTTCATCTCGCCGCGGGCGAGCTTGGCGAGTGCGGCGCGCGGCTCGCCCTGGCTGCCGGTGCACAGGATGACGAGGTTCTCACGAGGGATGAAGGCGTAGCCGTCTTCCGACAGGAATTCGGGCAGGCCGTCGAGATAGCCGAGCTCGCTCGCCACGTCGATGACACGCTTCATCGACGAGCCCAGCACCAGCACCTGCCGTCCGGCGTCGCGCGCGGCCTCGGCGATCGAACGGATGCGGCCGACATTGGACGAGAAGGTGGTGACGGCGACGCGGCCCCGTGCTTCCTCGATCACGCCGCGCAGGCCGGCGGCGACTTCCTTCTCCGACGGTGAATCGCCCTCGCGCAACGCGTTGGTGGAGTCGCAGACCAGCGCCAGCACGCCCTCGTCGCCGAGCGCGCGGAACTTCGCCTCGTCGGTCAACGGGCCGACCGTCGGCTGGGGATCGATCTTCCAGTCGCCGGTGTGGACGACGAGGCCGAGCGGCGTGCGG
>DAOMOI010000148.1:5286-5689 GCA_035444225.1 Aquamicrobium sp.
CGAGACCGGCTCGGGAATGGAATGGGTGACGGCCACCGTCTCAATGTCGAACGGGCCGACCGTGAAGCGCTCGCCGGGGCGATAGATCTCGACCGGGATTTCCACGCCGCCGTCGAAGCCGCGCTTGGCTTCGAGCAGGCCGGCGGTGAAGGGCGTCATCCACACCGGCTTCCTGAGGCGCGGCCACAAATCGAGCAGCGCGCCGTAATGGTCTTCATGGGCGTGGGTGATGACGATGCCGACGACATCGTCGACCACGCTCTCGACGAAGCGCGTGTCGGGCAGGACGAGATCGACACCGGGCAGATTGGCGTCCGGGAAGGAGACGCCGACATCGACGACCAGCCATTTGCGCGCCGTCGCCGGGCCGAAGCCGTAGAGGGCGAAGTTCATGCCGATCTCG
>DAOMOI010000149.1:0-5668 GCA_035444225.1 Aquamicrobium sp.
CGGCGCCACGAAGCGCACGCCGGCCCCGGCACAGACCGACTGAAGGCGCCGGCGGATTGCCGTATTGGCCGCCACCCCGCCCGCCACCGCGAAGGCGGGCGCCATGGTGTGAAGGAAGGAGGCTGTGTCGGTCGGCACCACGACGACGTCGCGCGCGATGCGCGCCAGCGGCGACACCTCGCTGTCGGTGATGGCTACCAGCGCCGCGCCCCGCGACGCGGCCAGCCGGGCAAGCGCGACGGTCGCCTTCGTATAGGGCGCGACGCTGACGGCCACGAGCACGTCGCCGGGCCCGATGCGTCCCACGAGGTCCATGCCGGTCCCGCCCGGCCCGTCGAGCAGGACGGAGCGATCGCCGATCATGGAAAGCGTATAGTGGAGATGCCAGGCGACAGCGTGGCTGGAGCGCATGCCGATGCAGTAGATCCGGCGCGCCTCGTCCAGCGTGCGGGCCGCCCGTTCGAGGCGGTCGAGCCCGGCGGCGTCGCCGAGCCCCGCGACCTGCGCGGCGATTCGCTCCAGCATGTCCGCCGCCAGCGCCCGGTCGCCCTGCTTCTTCTGCCGTTCGACCTGCACGCCGGCCTTGGCGGTGAAGCCTCTCGGCTCGCCGCCGCGCAGCGCCGCGGCGTGGACGGTCTTTATGCTGTCATATCCGTCGAGGCCGATCCGCTGCGCCAGCCGCGTCATCGTTGCCGGCTGGACGCCCGCCTCCCGCGCCTGCTCGCGCATGGACAAAAGCGCCACGTCGCGCGGATGGTCGAGCACGTAGCGTGCGGCCTGCCGCAACTGTCCGGGCAGCGCATCGAAGTCTGCGACCAGTTTCCGCCTGACGGTTCCCTGCTCCATGGGGAAAGGCTATCGCCGCCGGGCGGCTATTGCAACGTCTGTTTCATACTGGAAATATGTGATCTGAGTGAATCATCGAAAAGGGAGATCCCGGATGGTGTCGGCCAGTCGTGTTCCGCCTTGCGTGCCCATCGCGGTCGCGCCCAATGGCGGCCGCAGGACGAAGGCGGATCATCCCGCCCTGCCGATAGGGCCGGCCGAACTGGCGCGCACGGCGGCCGAATGTCTTGAGGCGGGCGCGGCGATGATCCATGTCCATGTGCGCGACAGCGCGGACAGGCACCTGCTCGACGCCGATGCCTACAAGGCCGTGACCAAGGCGGTCCGCGCCGAGGCGGGCGAGCGCATGGTGGTCCAGATCACCTCCGAGGCGCTCGGAATCTACGGCCCGGAAGAACAGATGGCAGTTGTACGGACCGTGAAGCCGCAGGCCGCGTCGCTGGCGCTGCGCGAGATCCTGCCCGAGGCCGCGGATGAGGCGGCATTCGCCGACTTCCTGCTCTGGATGAGGGCCGAGCGCGTCGCGCCGCAGTTCATCCTCTACGAGCCCAGCGAAGCCGTCCGTCTCGACGCGCTGCGCCGGCGCGGGATCGTGCCTTTCGAGGAGCCGCCGGTGCTCTACGTGCTCGGACGCTACACGACGGGTCAGACCTCGACGCCGGCAGACCTTCTGCCCTTTCTGGCCCCCGGCCAGCCGGTCTTCCGTCGCTTCATGGTATGCGCCTTTGGCCGACACGAGGCCGCCTGCACGATTGCGGGAGGGTTCTTGGGCGGCGGACTGAGAGTCGGCTTCGAGAACAACCTGACATTACCCTCCGGCGAAACGGCCGCGTCGAATGCCGACCTCGTCGATGTGGTGCATTCCGGGCTGAAAACCGTGGGGATCACGGGTATGCGCGGCGAGGAGCTGGCGCGGGACTGGTTGAGTCTGTGAGACCCTTCGACACTCATGGTTACTCAGTGCGGATTCGTGCACCGCTCTTCGAGGAAGAGGCTGATCCGGACGTCAAATTGCAAGCCGGGATGCTCCTGAAACGAAAGGGATTGGAAACACGATCAATGCCCATGCCGGGGATGGAGTATTCTTTCCAGCTACGACTGCTGCTCGTTTGAAACCTCCATCTTTCACGATCCGGGCGGAAAGCATCGCCGAAAAATGATGTTCGCGAAAGGCGACATCCCAGCCACAGCCGTTCATGTTTCTGGACGTGGCGTCAGAATTGAAACAGTTTCTGCGATCATAATCGAAGTGATATCAGGAAGTTATCCTCTGCCGCCATCCAGGCGCGCATCTGGCATGAAACTTTCATTGAGGTTCTCCGAAACGGAAGCCTCGCACGATGATCCTTCTCGCCCTTGTCGCGTTCGCCTTCATATCCGCGCTGCTCGTCGGGTGGGCTGGCGGGCGATCCTCGCCCTTTGTGGCGGTGATACCTTTTATCCTCTTCGCCAGCTTCTGCGTGCTGCTGCCGCAGGTCGCGGGGGGCGGGATCGTCCTCGAGGCGCATCGCTGGATACCGAGTCTCGGCATCGAGGCCGCCTTCCGGCTCGACGGGCTGTCGCTCACCTTCGCGCTGCTGATTTCCGGCATCGGTGGCGCGGTCTTCCTCTACGCGTCCGCCTATCTGCGGGGAGCGCCGCGCCTTGCGCGATTCTATGTGGCGCTGACGCTGTTCATGGCCTCGATGCTCGGCGCCGTGCTGGCGGACGACCTCGTGCTGCTGGTCGTGTTCTGGGAACTGACCAGCCTCACCTCGTTCCTGCTGATCGGCTATGCGCCGGAACAGGCGGAGTCGCGACGCTCGGCCCAGCAGGGCTTTCTCGTCACGGTCGCGGGCGGCCTTGCGATGCTGGCCGGCGTCATCCTGCTCGGTTCGGTCGCGGGCACTTTTTCCATCACGGAGATTCTCGACCGGGGCGAGGTGATCGCGGCGCATCCTCTCAGCTCCGCGATCATCGCGCTGCTCGCGGCCGGCGCGTTCGCGAAGTCCGCGCAGGCTCCGCTGCATTCGTGGCTTGCCAATGCGATGGTCGCGCCGACGCCGGTGTCCGCCTACCTGCACTCGGCGACGATGGTGAAGCTCGGCGTTTATCTGCTCGCGCGCTTCGATCCGGTCTTCTCGGACCATGCGCTATGGATCGCGTTGCTGATCGGGTTCGGCGCTGCGACCATGCTGGCCGGCTCGGTGCTGGCGATGCGCGAGACCGACCTGAAGCGCGTGCTCGCCTATTCCACCATCGTCTCGCTCGGCACGCTGACCATGCTGATCGGCATTCCGGGCGAGCTGGCGGCCGTCGCCGTCGTCGCCTTCCTGATCGTGCATGCGCTCTACAAGGCATGCCTGTTCCTCGTCGCCGGCATCATCGACCATGAAACGGGCACGCGGGATTCGTCCGCGCTCGGCGGCATGCGCCGCTTCATGCCGATCACGGCCGCCGTAGCGCTTCTGGGCGGGCTGTCGATGGCGGGCCTGCCGCCCTTCATCGGCTTCGCGGCCAAGGAACTCGTCTATGAGACCGGGCTGGCGGCGTCGGTCGGATGGGTGCTGGTGGCGGTTGCACTCATCGCAAACGCGGCGATGGTCGTGGTGGCGGGCGTCGTCGCGATACGCTGTTTTGCCGGCGCTCCGACGGTGACGCCGAGGAAGCCGCACGATCCCGGCTTCGCCATGCTGGCCGGGCCGATCGTGCTGGCGGCTCTCGGCCTTCTGTTCGGCCTCGCGCCGTGGCTGGTCGGCGACGGCCTGATCGTGCCGGCCGCGAGCGCGATCGCCGGGCGGCCAGTTGCCTATTCGCCGTCGCTCTGGCACGGCTTCACGCCGATGCTGGCCTTAAGCGTCCTGACGCTGGCGCTCGGCGTCTTTGCCTATCTGCGCTGGGACGGCTTGCGTTCCACTCTGGCGAGCATCCGGCAAATCGACCGTTGGGGGCCTGATCGCGGTTACGATCACGCCATGAACGGTCTGCAACGGCTGGCGCTGTGGCAAACAGGCCTGATCCAGCCGGGCAGCATGCGCGTCTATGTCGGCCGCATGCTTGCCGTCATCGCGCTCGCCGCCGGCGCGACGCTTCTCCTGCGCGGCGGCTTCGCGATGCCGTCCTTCGCCGACAGCTTCGCGCCCGACCTTGCGCTCGTCCTCCTCCTCGTCGTGGCGGTGCTGGCGGTCGCCCGCGCCCGCAACTTCGTCACCGGTATCGTCGCGGCGGGCATGGTCGGCTTCATCGTCGCGCTGGTCTATTTGTTCCAGGGCGCGCCCGACCTCGCCTTTACCCAGTTCTCGGTCGAGGCGCTGGCGATCGTCATCTTCCTCGCCATCGTCGGCCGGCTGCCCTTCCGCGAGGAGGACTACCGCACCCGGCCGGAGCGCCTGCGCGACATGGGCGTGGCGGCGGGAACAGGCGTCGCGGCCACGCTCGTCTTCCTCAGCGTGCTGTCGCAGCCGTTCGACTCGCGCCTGTCGGATTATTTCCGCCAGACCAGCGTGCCGGAAGCGCACGGGCACAACCTCGTCAATGTCATCCTGGTCGATTTCCGCGCGCTCGACACGCTGGGCGAGATCGCCGTGCTCGGGCTGGCGGCGATCGCGGCGGCGGCCGTCATCACCGGGCTGCGGCGCAGAGCAAAGGAGGGCCGCCCATGAACTCGCTGATCCTGCGCGCCACCAGCCGGCTGATCCTGCCCGCCGCGCTGATCTTCTCGGTCTACGTGCTCCTGCGCGGGCACAACAATCCCGGCGGCGGCTTCATCGGCGGGCTGATCGCGGCCGCCGGGATCGCGGTCCATGCGCTGCCGCGCGGACACGACGGCCTTGCCGCGCTGCTGCGCGCCTCGCCCAAAGCCTATATCGGCGCGGGGCTCGCCTTCGCCATCCTGTCCGGCCTGCCGGCGCTGTTCCTCGCCGAGCCGTTCCTGACGCATCGCTGGTTCTTCCCCGGTCTCGGGATCGGCACGACCCTCGTCTTCGACGTCGGCGTCTATCTCGTCGTGATCGGCGCGGTGCTGACCTTCCTGTCCTACTATCTGGAGGGCTGAGATGGAGCCGGTCTTCGCACTCGCCTTCGGCGTCATGGTCGCGGTAGCGGCCTATCTTCTGATGTCGCGCAACGTGTTGCGCGTTGTGCTGGGGCTGCTGGTGCTCGGCAATGCCACCAACCTGTCGATCTTTCTCGCCGGCCGGATCGGCGTGAGGGCGCCGCCGCTGGTCGCGGCCGGCGAGACCGTGCTGGTCGGCGGCGCCAACCCGCTGCCGCAGGCGCTCATCCTGACGGCCATCGTCATCTCCTTCTCGCTGGTCGCCTTCACAGTCGTCCTGTTCGAGAGCACCAATCGCAGGCTCGGCACGCTCGACACGGAAGCCATGCGCGAGGCCGAGCCGCCCGGCGAAGGCGGCCTGCCGCCAGCAGCGCAAACGCCCGTGGCGGTCGCCAAGGAGCCGGCCTGATGAACGCACACCTGCTTCTCACGCTCCCCATCGCCTTCCCGGCAGCGGGCATCGCTCTGTGCGCGCTGGCATGGAGCCGGCCGGGTGCCCAGCGGATCGTCAGCCTTGCCGCCAGCGCCGGCCTTCTCGCCTCCGCCATCATGCTTGTCGTTGCCGTCCATGACGGAACCGTGCTGGCGACCCAGTTCGGCGACTGGCCGGCCCCGTTCGGCATCACCTTCGTCGCGGACATGCTCGCCGCCGCGATGGTGCTGATCACCGGCATCATGGCGGTCGCCGTCGCCGTCTACGGCCTGACCGGCGAGGCGCGCGAGCGCGAGCACGCCTTCTACCATGTGCTCTACGAGGGCTTGCTGCTCGGCGTCACCGGCGCGTTCCTG
>DAOMOI010000150.1:0-5640 GCA_035444225.1 Aquamicrobium sp.
TGCAGCCAGACGGAATCGTCTGGCGTCGCACAAATGCGGCTGGAGAAACGAAGCTAGGGCAGCGGAATAGCGTTCGTTAGAACGCCCGCTGCTTCTAGCGCGAAAGCACGGTGCCGGCCATGGCCGGCTCGGGAAGGCTGCGCCACCACAGCCACGAGCAGAGCGTGATCAGCCCCATGGTCGGCAGCACCGTCGCCAGCGCCGTCACCGGATCGGCGAACAGGCCGGCGAACAGCCCGCCGACGAGGCCGCCGCTCATCTGCATGAAGCCGGCGACCGCGCTGGCCGCGCCTGCGATGGTGGGAAAGGGCGCCAGCGATGCGGTCGACATGGCCGGCATGACGAAGGCCGCGCCGTAGGCATAGAGCGCGACCGGCGCCATGATCAGCACGAAGCCGGGCTCGAACACCCGCAGCAGCACCGCGAGGCCGAGGCTGCCGGCGACGATGAAGGCCATGCCGAAGGGCAGGATGCGGAACGCGCCGAAGCGGCGCATCGCGTAGCGCACCGTCAGCGAGCCGAGGAAGAAGGCGCCCGACTGTGCCAGCATGCTGAAGCCGAAAGCCGTGGGCGACAGGCCGATCCCGTCCATCAGCACGAAGGGCAGGACGGTCGCCAGCGTATAGAACGCGCCGACGCCGCCGGCCATGATCAGGCCGCACGACATGAAATAGCTGTTGGAAAAGAGCCGGCCATAGGAGGCGGCGAGCGCGCGCGGACGGATGCGCGACAGGTCGCGCGCGCCGGTTTCCTTGAGCGCACGATGGCAGATCAGCATGACGGCGAGGCCGAACAGCACCATCAGCACGAAGATCGCGTGCCAGCCGAACAGCTCCATGGTGATGCCGCCGATGGTCGGCGCGAAGGCCGGGCCGACGCCGAGGATCAGGCCGATCAGGTTCATGATGCGGGCCGAGCGTTCGCCGACATAGAGGTCGCGGACGACGGCGCGGGCGGTGGCGACGCCGACCGAACCGCCGATGCCCTGGAGGAAACGCGCCGCGATCAGCACCTCGATGGTCGGCGAGACCAGCGCGAGAATGCTGGCGGAGAGATAGACGCCCATGAAGGCCATGATGACCGGCTTGCGGCCGAAGCCGTCGGAAAGCGGCCCGCACACGAGCTGGGCCAGCGCGAAGCCGGCGAAATAGAGCGAGATCGTCAGCTTGACCATCGCCGAGGTGGTGGCGAAGTCATGGGTGATCTGGGGCATCGCCGGCGTGAACAGCGCCATCGAGATCGGGCCGATCGCGACCAGAAGCGCGCCGATCAGGCCGACGCGGCGCTCGCTCATCAGCGCGGGTGGGGTCGCCGTCCGCGGCGCGGGCTGGACGTTCATTGCTGTGCGCCCCCGCCGCCGCGGGCGCAGTCGGGGCGCATCGCGACGAGGTTGGCGCGGATCGTCATCAGCATGATGCGGAACTCCTCGACCTTGGCGGGGTCGAGACCCTGGGTCATGTCGGCGCGCATCGCGGTGCTGGCGGCGAAGATCTTGTCGAGCGCGGGACCCGCGGTATCCGTGGTGTCGACCAGCTTGGCGCGGCGGTCGGAAGGGTCGGCCTCGCGCCGGACATAGCCCTGCGCCTCCAGCCGGTCGAGGCAGGCGCTCAGCGTCATCGCCTCGATGCCCATGCGCTCGGCCAGGGTGGCCTGCCGCGTCGGTCCGACGCGCGCGACATGGGAGAGCGTGCGCGCCTCGGCCGGCGTCAGGCCGAGACCGGCCTCGCCGTTGCGGCGGTCGAACTCGGCGCGGAGCAGGCGGGCGACATCGACGATCATGAAGCCGATCGTATCGGGGCTGTGATGGGCGGACATTCGTAAACAAGACTTATTATATGTCTTACTTAACGTTATCGGCCGACCCGGTCAAGTGGGCTCCGTCAAGGCAGCCTTCATCGGGCGTTGCGCTTTGGGGGCGGGATGCCTAAATCCGGCTGGGATTCATTCGCCCACGGCCGTTTCACGCCGCCCGCCTCATCTTTCGTCCCCGCCGGAGTTCCGCCATGTCCGCTGCCGCGCCCGATCTCGCCCGCCATCCGCTGACGCGCTGGACGGGACCGCTCGGCCTGCCCGATTTTTCCGCGCTGGCCGATGCCGACTTCGCGCCGGTGTTCGACGCCGCGCTTGCCGCGCACGCGGCCGAAATCGCGGCAATCGCCGAAAATGCCGATGCGGCGACGGTGGAGAACACGTTGCAGGCGCTGGAGCTTTCCGGCGAGGCGCTCGACCGGGTCTCGGCGATCTTCTGGTGCCGGGCCGGCGCGCATACCAACAAGGATATCCAGGCGCTGGAGCGCGAGATCGCGCCGAAGATGTCGCGGCATTTCTCGGCCATCCACATGAATGCGGCGTTGTTTGCCCGCATCGACGCGCTCTATCAGGCGCGTGAGGCGCTCGGGCTCGACGCCGAGACGGTGAGGGTGCTGGAAAAGACGTGGAAGCGTTTCGTCAAGGCCGGCGCCAAGCTCGACGAGGCGGGCAAGGCGCGGCTCGCGGCCATCAACGAGCGGCTGGCTTCGCTGGGTGCCGCGTTCGGTCAGAACGTGCTGGCGGACGAGGCCGGCTGGGTGCTTTACCTCGACGCCGGCGACGATCTTGCCGGCCTGCCGGCATTCCTCACCGATGCGATGGCGGAAGCGGCAGCCGCGCGCGGCGAGGCCGGGCGCTACGCGGTGACGCTGTCGCGTTCCATCGTCGAGCCGTTCCTGTCGTTCTCGACCCGGCGCGACCTGCGCGAGAAGGTCTTCGCCGCCTTCACGAAGCGCGGGGAGAACGGCGGCGAGACCGACAATGGCGCGGTGGTGAAGGAGACGCTGGCGCTGCGCGCGGAAAAGGCGCGGCTGCTCGGCTATGACAGCTTTGCCGCGCTGAAGCTCGACGACACCATGGCCAAGACGCCTGCCGCCGTGCTGGGGCTGCTGGAGCCGGTGTGGGAGAAGGCGCGCGCCAAGGCCGGGGCCGACCGCGCCGAATTGCAGCGGCTGGCAACGCAGGCCGGCGACAACGCGCCGCTTACCGCCGCCGACTGGCGCTTCTGGCAGGAAAAACTGCGCATCGAGAAGTACGCTTTCGACGAGGCCGAGCTGAAGCCCTATCTCCAGCTCGAACGGATCATAGAGGCCTGTTTCGACGTCGCCTCGCGCCTGTTCGGCCTGACCTTCGAGGAGAGGAAGGGCATTCCCGCCTGGCATGAGGACGTGCGCGTCTTCGAGGTCGGGAATGCGGACGGCTCGCACCGCGCCGTCTTCCTCGCCGACTATTTCAACCGGCCTTCGAAACGGTCCGGCGCGTGGATGAGCGCGCTGCAATCGGCGCACGGACTGGGCGAGGGGGCTGCGCCCATCGTCTACAACATCATGAACTTCGCCCGGCCGCCCAAGGGCCAGCCGGCGCTGCTTTCCATCGACGAGGCGCGCACGCTGTTCCACGAGTTCGGCCACGCGCTGCACGGCATGCTTTCGGAAGCGCGCTGGCCGTCGGTTTCCGGCACGGCCGTGTCGCGCGACTTCGTTGAGCTGCCGTCGCAACTCTACGAGCATTGGCTGACCGTGCCGGAAATCCTCGAAAGGCACGCCGTCCATTATAGGACCGGCGAAGCCATGCCGACGGCGCTGGTGGAGAAGATGCTCGCGGCGCGCAATTTCGACGCCGGCTTCGCCACGGTCGAGTTCGCGGCCTCGGCGCTGGTCGACATGGCCTATCACGCTTGCGCGCAAGCCCCGGCCGACCCGCTCGCCTTCGAGGCTGAAACGCTGGAGAGGCTCGGCATGCCGGCGGAAATCGCCATGCGCCACCGCACGCCGCATTTCCTGCACGTGTTCTCGGGCGACGGCTATTCGGCCGGCTACTATTCCTACATGTGGTCGGAAGTGCTCGACGCCGACGCCTTCTCCGCCTTCGAGGAGACAGGCGATGTGTTCGATGCGGGGTTGGCGCAGAAGCTGCGCGCCAACATCTATGCCGCCGGCGGCACGAAGGACCGTTTCGCGGCAAGATGCCGTCGCCGGAGGCGATGATGGTGAAGCGCGGGCTGGCGTGAAGGATCAGCAGGGGCGCAGGTCGCCCCTTCGCGCCGGGTCGGCGCAGGCCGGCAGCCTGCCTTCGGCCGGGCCCTTCGGCCCGGTGATCGCGGCGAGGTCGATGCCGTCCATGCCGGGGCGGAAGGCGTCGTCCGATACCGTCATCGGCTTTGCCGGGACGGGCGAGGGCGCCGACGACACGGCGCTCGCCCCGCCCAGCGCGATGAGCGCGGCGGCTGCGGCAAGCGTGAACGTGCGGGTCGGAAGCGCCATATCTACTCTCTCGGATAGCGACCTTCCACCCCTAACGCGCAAACCTTAACGAAGTTTCAAAGAATCCGCGCTGCGGGTGCCGCCGATGAGGGTTTTTGCCCGCACCCCTTTCGCAACTGCGAAAAAAGCTGTATGAGGCCCCTCCCGAAAACGCCGGCGCCGCGAGCGTGGGCCGAACCCCCGAGACCCCTATGAAGCTCCGAAACATCGCGATCATCGCGCATGTCGACCATGGAAAGACCACGCTCGTCGATGCGCTCCTGAAGCAGTCCGGCTCGGTCCGCGACAACCAGCGCGTCGCCGAGCGCGTCATGGATTCCGGCGACATCGAGAAGGAGCGCGGCATCACCATCCTCGCCAAGGCCACCTCGGTGGAATGGCAGGACACGCGCATCAACATCGTCGACACGCCGGGCCACGCCGATTTCGGCGGCGAGGTCGAGCGCATCCTCAACATGGTCGACGGCGCCATCGTGCTGGTCGACGCCGCCGAGGGGCCGATGCCGCAGACCAAGTTCGTCGTCGGCAAGGCGCTGAAGGTGGGCCTGCGCCCCATCGTCGCCATCAACAAGATCGACCGGCCGGATGCGCGCCACGTCGAGGTCGTCAACGAGGTGTTCGACCTGTTCGCCGCGCTCGACGCCACCGACGAGCAGCTCGATTTCCCCATCCTCTACGGCTCGGGCCGCGACGGCTGGATGGCCGAGGCGCCGGAAGGGCCGAAGGATCAGGGCCTTGCCCCCCTGTTCGACCTCGTCCTGCGCCACGTGCCGGAGCCGAAGGTGGGCCCAGGGCCGTTCCGCATGATCGGCACCATCCTCGAGGCCAACCCCTTCCTCGGCCGCATCATCACCGGCCGCATCGAGAGCGGCTCGCTGAAGCCGAACCAGGCGGTCAAGGTGCTGCATCATGACGGCTCGCTGCTGGAAACCGGCCGCGTGTCGAAGATCCTCGCCTTCCGCGGCATCGAGCGCCAGCCGATCGAGGAAGCGCAGGCCGGCGACATCGTCGCCATTGCCGGCCTGTCCAAGGGCACGGTCGCCGACACCTTCTGCGACCCGGCCGTGACCGAGCCGTTGCAGGCGCAGCCGATCGACCCGCCGACCGTGACCATGTCATTCCTCGTCAACGATTCGCCGCTTGCCGGCACCGAGGGCGACAAGGTGACGAGCCGTGTCATCCGCGACCGGCTGTTGCGCGAGGCCGAAGGCAGCGTCGCGCTCAAGATCGAGGAATCGCCCGACAAGGATTCGTTCTACGTCTCCGGCCGTGGCGAGCTTCAGCTTTCTGTGCTGATCGAGACCATGCGCCGCGAGGGCTTCGAGCTCGCCGTGTCGCGGCCGCGCGT
>DAOMOI010000151.1:0-5619 GCA_035444225.1 Aquamicrobium sp.
TCATGATGGGCGGGCGCGTGGCCGAGGAGTTCAAGTTCGGCAAGGAGAACATCACCTCCGGCGCGTCCTCCGACATCGAGCAGGCCACCAAGCTGGCGCGCGCCATGGTCACGCGCTGGGGCTTCTCAGACAAGCTCGGCCGCGTCGCCTATGGCGACAATCAGGAAGAGGTGTTCCTCGGCCATTCGGTCGCGCGCCAGCAGAACGTCTCGGAGGAGACCGCGCAGATCATCGACGCCGAGGTGCGCCGCCTGATCGACGAAGCCTATGACGGCGCCCGCAAGATCCTGACCGAGAAGAAGAAGGAATGGATCGCCATCGCGGAAGGGCTGCTCGAATACGAGACGCTTTCCGGCGACGAGATCCGGCAGATCATCGCCGGCCAGAAGCCCTCGCGCGACCTCGGCGACGACACGCCGCCCAGCCGCGGCTCGACCGTGCCCAAGGCCGGCGCCCGCGAGGACCGCAAGAAGGGCGGCGAGGAGCCCGACGCCGGCGGCATGGAACCCCAGCCGCAGGGGTGAGACACCGGTTCGCGCAGCGAATTCGCCGTGCCGGTGGCACGGCGAAAGGTGTCGAACGCCGGGGAGTTGCCGAAGGCAGCGGGCCCCCGGCCGGGAGGCGGCTGATGCCGGCCGCGCCTTCCACTTCTCCCCCAAGGCGGCTGCGTATGGCAGCTTGGCGCCTCCGTCATCTCCGCCGGCGGAGTTCCGCGCAAAAGAGCAGGAACCTCTTGAACGGCACGGACGAGTTCAGTTTTGCAAGGCGGCAAGGCGATAACCGGACCGTGCCCTTAGCCAAAATGACGGAGTTCCCGCACCCTGTCGCACGGCACCGCTCCCTGCCCGTCCGCCGAAACAAAGTATTCGCCCGAGCCCGATCGCGCCTGCCATGCAGGTGCGCGGCGAATCCGGCTGCGGCCGTCCGTCGAAGCCTCATTTTCTTCAATTGACCCAAGCATTGTTGGTAACATTTTCATATACATTGTGATACCAACGACTTGATCATCTATGGCACATCTCCGCGGCAGGGCGCGGACAGGACGATTGCGATGAGCAGAAGCTACTTTGGAACCGACGGCATCCGCGGGCGCGCCAACAGGTTCCCGATGACCGCCGAAACCGCGTTGCGCGTGGGCATGGCGGTGGGCATGACCTTCCACCGCGGCAGCCACCGCCACCGCGTCGTCCTCGGCAAGGATACGCGGCTTTCCGGCTACATGGTCGAGAACGCCATGGTTGCCGGCTTCTGCGCCGCCGGCATGGACGTCTTCCTTCTCGGCCCGATCCCGACGCCGGGCGTGGCCATGCTGGTGCGCTCGCTGCGCGCCGATATCGGCGTGATGATCTCGGCCTCGCACAACCCCTATTACGACAACGGCATCAAGCTGTTCGGCCCCGACGGCTACAAGCTCAGCGACGAGATCGAGTGGCGCATCGAGCAGCTGCTCGACCACGATGTCGACATCGCGCTCGCCGATGCCGACGCGCTCGGCCGCGCCAAGCGCATCGACGGCGTCCACGACCGCTATGTCGAGTTCGCCAAGCGCACGCTGTCGCGCTCCATGTCGCTGTCGGGCCTGCGCATCGTCGTCGATTGCGCCAACGGCGCCGGCTACAAGGTCGCCCCCGCCGCGTTGTGGGAGCTCGGCGCCGAGGTCATCGTCATCAACGACGAGCCGAACGGCCTGAACATCAACGAGGATTGCGGCTCGACCCATCCGCTGGGGCTGGCCCGGAAGGTGCACGAGGTGCGCGCCGACATCGGCATCGCGCTCGACGGCGACGGCGACCGCGTCACCATCGTCGACGAGACCGGCGCCGTGGTCGACGGCGACCAGGTGATGGCGCTGATCGCCGAGTCGTGGCAGCAGAGCGGCCGCCTGACCGGCGGCGGACTGGTCGCCACCATCATGTCCAATCTGGGCCTCGAGCGGCATATGGCCGGCCTCGGCCTGTCGCTGGAGCGCACCAAGGTCGGCGACCGCTACGTTGTCGAGCGCATGCGCGAGGGCGGCTTCAACGTCGGCGGCGAGCAGTCGGGCCACATCGTGCTCTCGGATTTCTCGACCACCGGCGACGGGCTGGTCTCCGCCCTTCAGGTGCTCGCCTGCATCAAGCGGGCCGACAAGCCGGCCAGCGAGGTCTGCCGCCGGTTCGAGCCGGTGCCGCAGGTCCTGAAGAACGTGCGCTTTTCCGAGGGCGCGCCGCTGGAGGACGAGACCGTCAAGCAGGCGATCGAGGACTGGCGCGCCAAGCTCGGCAAGAGCGGGCGCGTCGTCATCCGCCCCTCCGGCACCGAGCCGCTGATCCGCGTCATGGCAGAGGCCGACGACCGCGCGCTGGTGGAGCAGGTGGTCGACGGCATCGTCGACGCCATCTCCTCGACCCGGACCGCCGCCTGAGCGGCCCCCCTGCGCGGGCGCGCGACCTTTCAGCCTCCGCGCCGCCCCTCATCCGCCCTCCGGGCACCTTCTCCCCGTAAACGGGGAGAAGGGGAAGCGGAAACGTCGCGGCCAATCCCCTTCTCCCCGTTCACGGGAGTAAGGTAGCGGCAGCCGGATGAGGGCCAGCGCTTGCGGTCATAACAGCGCGCTTCCGGTGGAGAAGAAGCACGGATACGCCTCATCAGCGATAGTCGATGAAGCTTTTGTAGATGAAGCCCGAGCGGCCCTGATAGTCGATCTCGCACCAGCTGCAACCGGCCTCGGCGCGGATTTCGGACGATGCCGGCACCACGGTCAGCACCTGCGCGCGACCGTTGGGCGCGGCGCGCATGTTGACGGCGCGCTTGACCACCGCCACCCGTTTCGCGCTGTCGGCGGCGGGAGAGGCGGCGGATGCCGGTGACGGCGGCGTCGGGCGCGGCTGCGGCGCGAAGGCGGTGATCTCGGCCGGCAGCGCCGGCTCGATCGCCGCGGTTCGTTCCGAATCGGCATTGGGGACCAAGTCGGAATCCGGGGCTAGATCGGCCTCGCCGCCCTCCGCCAGCACCGGCTCGAGCACGACCTCGCCGTCTTCCGTCTCGGCGAGCTGGGATTGCGGCAGCGCGGTCACCAGCGCCGGCTCGTCCTCCTGCGCCGGTTTTTCCGGCTCGCGCTCGACTGCGACCGTGCGGGCCTGCGGCGCGGCGCGCGCCTCCGCCACATCCGGCCCGGCGGCAATCGAGGAAACGCCGGAAGGCTGAAGCCCGAACAGCGCGCCGAAGGCGACGACCAGCGCCACGCCGCCGCACACGGTCAGCACCGCCGGCACGGCGACGGCCGGCAGCCGCCGCTGGCGCCCGAGCGGCGACAGGAACGGCTGCGGCGCCTGGCTGGAACTGAACGGGTTTCTCACACCATCTCCCCGACCGCGGCGCGAAGACCGCGCCACAGAGATACCACGACCGGACTATCGAACCGAATTATGTCGGGGATGGGGTGGCGGCGGCGATAAATCGCGCCGCATCCGCCTTTCCCGCTCATTCGGCCGCCCTGGGCAGCGGCGACGCGGATACGGCGTCTTCCGCGGCCACCTCGTCCTTGCCCGCCCCGCGCCGGAAAAGCCGCGCCAGCATGCCCGGCCGCTCCGCGCCGGCCTGCGGCGCATCGCGGGTGAACACCATCAGCGCCGAGGGCGTGACCACCAGCGTCAGCACCGTGGCGAAGGCGAGCCCGTAGACGATGGCCGAGGACAGCGAGATCCACCATTGCGTCGAGGGCGCGTTGATCGTCGTCTCGTGGTGGAACAGTTCCAGCCCGAGGCCGAGCGCGATCGGCAGCACGCCGAGAATGGCGGCGGCGGCCGTCAGCACCACGGGCCGCGCCCGCTCGCGGCAGGTCTGGAGCACGGCGTCGAGCTTCGACCAGCCCTCGCGGCGCAGCCGGTCGTAGGTGTCGATCAGCACGATGTTGTTGTTGACCACCACGCCGGCCAGCGCGATGACGCCGATGCCCGACATGATGATGCCGAAGGACTGGCCGGTGAGCAGCAGGCCGAGGAACACGCCGATGGTCGACATCACCACGGTCATCAGCACCAGGAAGACGCTGGTGAACTTGTTGAACTGGGCCAGCAGCACGATGAAGATCAGGAAGATCGCCGCGCCGAAGGCGTTGGCGAGGAAGGCGCTGGCCTCGTCGCTTTCCTGGCTGGACCCGGCGAGCTTCCATGTCGCGTTGCCGAGGTCCATCGCGCCCACCGCCTGCGCGGCCTGAGCCTGCACGGCCGAGACCTGGAAGCCGGATGCGACGTTGGCCTGCACCACCACGGTGCGCTGGCCGTCGATGCGGTTGAGGATGCCGGTGCGCGGCTCCGGCTTGCGGGTGACGAAGTTCGAGATCGGCACCGAGCCGCGCGGCGTCTCGATGCGCAGTTCGTCGAGCGTGGACAGCGTGCGGCGGTCTTCCGGCAGGCGCAGGCGGATGTCGACCGCGTCGTCGGCGCCGGCCGGGCGGTAGTCGGTCAGCTTCAGCCCCGAGGTGACGAGCTGGACCGCGACGCCGACCGAGATCGGGCTGATGCCCTGCTGCGCCGCCTTGGCGCGGTCGATGGTCAACGCCCAGTCGACGCCGGGCGGCGGCAGGCCGTCGGTGATGTCGATGACGCCGGGGATTTCGCCGAGACGGGCGGCCACGTTGCGGGCCGTATCGTCGAGCCCGGCCGGATCGACGGCCGACAGCCGCACCTGGATCGCCTTGCCGGTCGGCGGGCCGGCGTCCGGCACGCGCACCTCGACATCGACGCCGGGAATGTCGCCCATCACCGCGCGCAGATCGTCGAGGATCTCGCTCGCCGGCTTGCGCGCGCGCCAGTCGACGAACTCGTACTGGATGACGCCGACCACGTCCTCGGGAATGTCCTGCGCGCCGCGCACCTGGCCGACGCGGGTGTAGACGGATTCGATGCCCGGCCGGCCGAGCAGCCTGTCCTCGGCCTTGCGGGTGGCTGCGTCCATCTCGGCCAGAGACAGGTTGCCGCGCGCATGGACATAGAGCAGGCCGTAGTCCGGCTCGACATTGGGGAAGAACTCGACGCCCTTGCCGTAATGCGAATAGGCGTACATGACGCCGACCAGCAGGCCGAGCGCCAGCATCAGCACCGTCTTCGGGAAGCGCACCGCCTGCTTGACCACGGCCATGTACCAGCCGTCGCGCCGCTCGTCCTCGTCGTGCACATGCGCCTTGGCGAACCTCGCGCCGAGCGTGGGCGTGAAGACGAGCGCGTAGAGCATCGAGGCGGCGAGCGTGACGATCAGCGTGATCGGCAGGTATTTCATGAAGTCGCCGACCATGCCGGGCCAGAACAGCAGCGGCGAGAAGGCGGCGATGCGCGTCAGCGTCGCCGCCGCCACCGGCCCGGCCATGCGCTTGGCCGCCAGCTCGAACGCCTGCTCGCGCGGCATGCCCTCCGACATGCGCCGCTCGGCGAACTCGACCACGATGATGGCGTCGTCCACCAGCATGCCGACGGCCAGGATCAGGCTGAACAGCACGATCATGTTGATGGTGAAGCCCATCAGGGCAAGCAGCAGGATGCCCATCAGGAACGAGGACGGGATGGCGAGCCCGATCAGCAGCGAGGAGCGGCCGGACAGCGCGTAGAGGATGACGATGAAGACGAGGATGACGGCGATCAG
>DAOMOI010000152.1:0-5606 GCA_035444225.1 Aquamicrobium sp.
CCCGGCGACCTATACCGGCGCGTTCACGCCGATCCGCGACTGGTTCGCCGGCCTGCCCGAGGCCAAGGCGCGCGGCTACCAGCCGGGGCGGTTCTCGTTCAACGTCAAGGGCGGGCGCTGCGAGGCCTGCCAGGGCGACGGCGTCATCAAGATCGAGATGCACTTCCTGCCCGACGTCTACGTCACCTGCGACGTCTGCCACGGCAAGCGCTACAACCGCGAGACGCTGGAGGTGCTGTTCAAGGGCAAGTCGATCGCCGACGTGCTCGACATGACGGTCGAGGAAGGCGTCGAGTTCTTCGCCGCCGTGCCCGGCGTGCGCGACAAGCTGGAGACGCTGAAGAAGGTCGGCCTCGGCTACATCAAGGTCGGCCAGCAGGCGACGACGCTGTCGGGCGGCGAGGCGCAGCGCATCAAGCTGGCCAAGGAACTGTCGCGCAAGGCGACCGGCAAGACGCTCTACATCCTCGACGAGCCGACCACCGGCCTGCACTTCCACGACGTCGCCAAGCTGCTCGAGGTGCTGCACGAGCTGGTCGAGCAGGGCAACACGGTGGTGGTGATCGAGCACAATCTCGAGGTCATCAAGACCGCCGACTGGCTGCTCGATCTCGGCCCCGACGGCGGCGACGGCGGCGGCGAGCTGGTGGCTTCCGGCACGCCGGAAGACATCGTCGCCGAGCCGCGCAGCCATACCGGCCGCTTCCTGAAGGAGCTTCTGGAGCGCCGGCCGGGCGCGAAGCGGGAAGCGGCGGAGTAGAGGCTACCAGATGGTGTCGACACGAAAATCGGCGAGGCGATGATCTTTCGTGAGAAGATACAGACGCTCCATTTGAGCCTGCGCCGCGAGGAACCTGTCGAAGGGGTCACGATGGTCGCCCGAAAGCATTCCCGCCCGTGCGGCATGGCCGGCGGAAATCGGGATGATCGCGAAGTCCTGGCCGATGACGATGTCTTCAAAAGTGGCCGCAAGCATGCCGATTTCCGGCCACTTCCCGAGTCGGTGCTTGGTGGCCATCTCGAATGCCGAGACCGCGCTCGCGAATATCCGGTTTCCCGGATCGCTGATCAGGTCATTCGCTCGTCTGGAGAGTCGCTCGTCGTTCAGAAGCCACCATACCAGAGCATGCGTATCGAGCAGCAGCCTCATTCTTCACGATGGGAAGGTTTGGAAAACGCCCCTTCCCATGCCCGCAGTTCGTCCTCGGAAAGCGGCTCGAACCAGTCGATATCCTTCAGCCTGTCGCGCAGATGCGCGAATGCCCCCGGCACCCGCCGCTTCGCCGGCGCGGCGTCGACCGGCACCAGCTTCACCGCCGGCTTGTTACGGCGGGCGATGACGATCTCCTCGCCGGCCTCGGCGCGGGCGACGAGGTCGGACAGTTCGGTCTTGGCGCGGTGCATGTTGAACGTGGCCATGGGCCCAAGATAGCTAGAAACATGGCTAACTTCAAGGAGAGCTGATATGACCGCTTCGGGAAAAATCCGCGCCGGCATGGGCGGCTGGACCTTCGAGCCATGGGAGGGAAGCTTCTATCCCGACAGGCTGGCGAAGGCGAAGCAGCTTCACCACGCCTCGCGCCAGGTGAAGACCATCGAGGTCAACGGCACCTATTATTCGACGTTCAAGCCGGCGACCTTCGCCAGATGGGCTGCCGATGCGCCCGACGGCTTCGTGTTCTCGCTGAAGGCGATCCGGTTCTCGACCAACCGGCGGGTGCTGGCGGAGGCCGGCGAGTCCGTGCAGCGTTTCCTCGATTCCGGCGTCGCCGAGCTTGGCGACAAGCTCGGGCCGATCCTGTGGCAGTTCGCGCCGACGAAGAAGTTCGACCCGGCCGATTTCGAGGGCTTCCTCGAGGTGCTGCCGGAAAAGCAGGACGGCGTTCCGTTGCGCCATGCGCTGGAAGTGCGCCACGACAGCTTCGTCACGCCGGAATTCGTGGCGCTGGCGCGGAAGCATGGCGCGGCCATCGTCTACGCCCACCATGCGACCTATCCCGAAATCGCCGACGTGACCGGCGATTTCGTCTATGCCCGGCTGCAACGCGGCAGCGACGACAATCCGGATTGCTATACGGAAAGCGAGCTCGACGGCTGGGCCAAACGCGCCAAGACATGGGCGGCTGGCGGCCAGCCGGACGACCTGCCCTATGCCGACGCTTCCGTCGCGGCGGAAAAGAAGCCGCGCGACGTGTTCGTCTACTTCATCACCGAGGGCAAGCCGCGCGCGCCCTTCGGCGCAATGGCGCTGCAAGCGCGCGTCGACTCGTAGACCCCGCACGGGCTGGCAGGCGGCCGGGCGGTCTTGCGCGATGCCGACGCTTTTGCGGCGGCGGAGAAAAAGCCGCGCGACGTGTTCGGCTGTTTGATCCCATGGAAAGCCGCGCGCGCACTCGGAGTGATGGCGGCAAACGCGGGTCGATTCATGCAAGCTTGGGCAGGCTTGCCTGTGCCGCTCCTTCTGTCGCGGCGGAACGAAGCCGCGCGACGTGTTCGTTATTTCATCACCGGGGCAAACCCCGCGCGCCTTGCTCGATGGCGCTGCGAGCGCGCCGATTCATGGCAGCTCGCGCAGGCAGGCGGGCAGCAGGCCGGGCAGGTCTTCGGCGATCAGGCCCGGCCCGAAGCATGACGCGGCTTCAGCATGCAGCCACACCGCAGCGCAGGCGGCCTGCCATGACGGCATCTTCTGCGCGCATAGTCCCGCGACGAGGCCCGCGAGCACATCGCCCGAACCGGCGGTAGCGAGAAAGGGCGAGCCGTTCTCGTTGATCGCGGCGCGGCCGTCAGGCGCGGCAATCACCGTGTCGGGACCCTTGAGGATCACGACCGCGCCGGCGCGCGCCGCAGCCTGCCGGGCGCGATCGAGCTTCGACAGGCCCTCATCGGCGGCGAGATCGGGAAACAGCCGCGCGAACTCGCCCTCATGTGGGGTCAGGATCGTATCGCGCGCCGAAGCGCAGATCGCGGAAAAGAGCGCGTCCGGCTCGTCCCGAAAGGCGGTCAACGCGTCGGCGTCGAGCACCAGCGCCCCCTCGCCCGCTGCCTTCAGCACGTGCAGCACCGTCTCCGCCAGCGGCCGGTGAAGCCCGAAGCCGGGGCCGGCGACGATGGCGTCGGCGTGCCGCGCCGCCAGCGCAGCGTCGAGATCGGTCACGTCATCGACCTTGCGCAGCATGATAGCGGTCAGGTGCGCGGCATTGACGGCAAGCGCGGCCCCCGGCGACCACAGCGTGACCGCGCCGGCGCCGGCGCGCGCCGCCGAAAGCGCCGACAGCCGCGCCGCCCCCGTCGAGGAGATGCCGCCGGAAAACACCGCGACATGGCCGCGCGAATATTTGTGCTGATCGCGCCGCGGGCGCGGCAACGCCGACGACCACAGCGCCGGCAGGTTGCGAAAGGTTTCGGGCGCGATCCCGGCGAGGACGGATTCGGGGATGCCGATGTCGGCAAGCACGACCTCGCCGCACAGCGCCCTGCCCGGTTCCAGCACATGGCCGGGTTTCAGGCGGAAGAAGGTGACGGTCAGCTCCGCCGCGAAGGCCTCTCCCGCAGCACGCCCGCTGTCGCCGGAAATGCCGGACGGCAAATCGACCGCGATCACGGCCGCTCCTGCCTCACGGCAGCGCCGGGCGGCGTCGGCGGCGACGCGATCGAGCGCGCGGACGAGCCCGGCGCCATAGAGCGCGTCGATCACCACCCGTCCGGCCCGCGGCCGGAAGTCGTCGAGCGGCCGTGGCGCGACCGGGCACCGGCTTGCCGCGCGCTGCGCGTCGCTGCCCGGGCGCGGCGGGCCTTGCGTCCACACCGACACGGAATTGCCGGCCTCGGCCAGCAGCCGCGCCACCTCGTAGCCGTCGCCGCCATTGTTGCCCGGCCCGCACAGAACGTCGAAGCCGGATGCCGCCGGATAGCGCGCCAGCACGGCCCGCAGGATCGCCGCACCGGCGTTTCGCATCAGGCCGTAGCCGTCATGCGGGCCGGCTTGCGCCGCCAGCCGGTCGGCTTGCGCCATCTCGGCCGGCGTCAGAAGTTCGAGGCAGGTGCCTGTTTGTTGTGCAGATTGCATCATTCCTGACCTGCCTCTACCCTGCCATCCGCGCCCGGCCGTTCCAAAGCGGGCGGCAAACGGGTTCTTTCCTTCGACGGCGCCGTGCCGGGCAATTGGCACGGTTCCTGCATCCAACATGACGAGGCGGGTTCCTCCCGCATGTCTCACCCAATCGGAGGCCATCGGTCCATGAAGAAAATCGAGGCGATCATCAAGCCTTTCAAGCTCGACGAGGTCAAGGAGGCCCTTCAGGACGTCGGGCTCCAGGGCATCACCGTCACCGAGGCCAAGGGCTTCGGCCGCCAGAAGGGCCACACCGAGCTTTACCGCGGCGCCGAATATGTCGTCGACTTCCTGCCCAAGGTGAAGATCGAGGTCGTGCTGCCCGAAGAGGCGGTGGAGCCGGCGATCGAGGCGATCCGCAAGGCGGCGCAGACCGGGCGCATCGGCGACGGCAAGATCTTCGTCACCAATGTCGAGGAAGTCGTGCGCATCCGCACCGGCGAGACCGGAAACGACGCCATCTGACCCCTTTCGCCGGCTGTTACGGCCGGTCCCCCTCTCCATGTTGAAGGAAAGCGAAAATGACCACAGCAGACGACATCCTGAAGCAGATCCGGGACAACGACGTGAAGTTCGTCGACCTGCGCTTCACCGATCCCAAGGGCAAGCTGCACCATGTGACCATGGATGTCGGGCTGGTCGACGAGGACATGTTCACCGACGGCGTGATGTTCGACGCCTCGTCCATCGCCGGCTGGAAGGCGATCAACGAGTCCGACATGGTGCTGATGCCGGACACCGAGACCGCGCATATGGACCCGTTCTTCGCGCAGTCGACGATGGTGCTGCTCTGCGACATCCTCGACCCGGTCTCGGGCGAGGCCTATGGCCGCGACCCGCGCGGCACCGCGCGCAAGGCTGAGGCCTATCTGCGGGCCGAGGGCTTCGGCGACACGGTCTATGTCGGGCCGGAAGCCGAGTTCTTCATCTTCGACGACGTGCGCTTCAAGGCCGACCCCTACAACACCGGCTTCAAGCTCGATTCGAACGAACTGCCGTCGAACGACGACACCGACTACGAGACCGGCAACCTCGCCCACCGCCCGCGCGTCAAGGGCGGCTATTTCCCGGTGCCGCCGCTCGATTCGCTCCAGGACATGCGCTCCGAGATGCTGACGGTGCTGACGGAGATGGGCGTCGTCGTCGAGAAGCACCACCACGAGGTGGCCGCCGCCCAGCACGAGCTCGGCGTCAAGTTCGACACGCTGCTGCGCAACGCCGACAAGATGCAGCTCTACAAATACGTCGTCCACCAGGTCGCCAACGCCTATGGCAAGACGGCGACCTTCATGCCCAAGCCGATCTTCGGCGACAACGGCTCCGGCATGCATGTCCACCTGTCGATCTGGAAGGACGGCAAGCCGAGCTTCGCCGGCAACGAATATGCCGGCCTGTCGGAAAGCTGCCTCTACTTCATCGGCGGCGTCATCAAGCACGCCAAGGCGATCAACGCCTTCACCAACCCGCTGACCAACTCCTACAAGCGGCTGGT